>JAPKHB010000143.1 GCA_026647295.1 Planctomycetota bacterium
GTATTCGGGATTCGAGTACGATACCACCTGTCTGCCATAGTGACAGCAATAGAAACCCATTTATCCTAAAAGTGTCAAAATGACAATGCCAAAATCGCGTTGATAAAGAGAATAAAAATTTATAAAATAAGTCTGTGTGCCAGAGGGTCCACGCCAGGGAGTTCAGCCCGTGCGGCCGAGCCCGCCACGCGCGGTCCTCCGGCCCTTCAAGGATCCAGTCCACGCCGTGGGGCGAGCCACCGACCTCCCGCCGGTGAACGGCGGCGTGCTCCCGCAGGAAGATGTCGCGTGCGGTCACTGGCGGGCGCCCTCCGATGGGCGATCCGGAGCGTACACCTGCCCCGGGACGGCGGGCCCCGGCGCGGCCGCCGGCCCGCACCCGACGCCGTGGCAGAATGCCGGCATGCCGACGTGGCTGCTCCCGCGCATCGCGGCCCTGGGCGCGGCCGCCCTGCTCGGCCTGGCGCTCGGCGGACACGCCCGGGCCGAAGAGGCCGCGCAACTTCTCGAGCGGCTGGTGGACGAGCCGGACCCCCGCGCCCGGGAAGCGCGGATCGAAGCGGCCCGTACCGCGGGCACGCCCGACCTCGCGGCCCTGCTGACCGCCGCGCGGGCCTTCGGTCGCTTCGAGCCCGTGGCGCCGGGCGTCCACGAGGTTCTCGTCCCCCGCCCGGGAGCCGGGCCGCACACGGGCGATCGCATGGCCGTCTTCGTCCCCGCGGGCTACGACCCTTCCCGGCCGGCTCCCCTGCTCCTGGCCCTGCACGGGGCCGGCGGGCGCGGCGCGGACGTGGTGGCGCTCTGGCGCGCGGTGGCCGAGCGGCTCGGGGTGCTGGTGGCGGCGCCCACCGAGAGCGGGCCGAACCAGGGCGCCACGTTCGATCCGTCCGAGCGCGAGCGCACGCTCGCCGCCCTGCGCTGGACGCGGCGGATGTTCCGCGTGGACGACGCGCGCGTCCACGTCACGGGCGTAAGCCGCGGCGGCCACCTGGCGTGGGACCTCGCGCTGCGCCACCCCGACCGCTTCGCATCGTTGATCCCCATGATCGGCGGCCCCCGCCTGCACGTCCCCGCGGGGCAGAACAACCTGCGCTACCTCGAGAACGTCGCGCACCTGCCGATCGTTGACCTCCAAGGCGCCCAGGACGATCCACGCCTGGTCGCAAACCTCCGGCTCGCCTTCGAGCGTCTCGAGGCCTTCGGCGCGCGGGACGCCGTCCTGCACCTCCAGCCGGATCGCGGGCACGCCTTTGACGCGACGGCCGTCGACTGGGCCGCGTTCCTGCGCCGCGCCGCGCGGCCCCACCGCCCCGAGCGCGTCGTGCGGGTCGCGGCCCGCCCGGGCGAGGGGCGCGCGGCGTGGGTCGAGATCCTCGAGTTCGGCCGCGGCGTGGCCGAGGTGTTTCCCCTCCGGGTGGACGCCCGCCGCTGGCAGGCGCTGGGCGAGGAGGGCCGCCGGCGCTTCACGCTGGAGGAGGCGGAGCGGCACAGCGCGCGTCTCGAGGTGCGGCGCCTGGGGCCGGGCCGCTTCGAGGCGCGCACCCGAGGCGTGAAGCGCTTCCGGCTGCTGCTCGAGGCCGAGGACCTTCCGCCCGACGGCCGGGTGGAGGTGAGCGTCGCCGGCCGGCGGGTGCGGCGCACGGTGCGCCCGGACGCGGGCGTGCTGTTGCGGGAGTTTGCCGAGCGCTTCGACCCCACGTTCCTGCCGGTGGCCGAGGTGGTGGTGCCGTAGGGCGCGCCGGCTTGTCCCGCGCTACGCTCACGGGCATGGACCCGCGCGAGAGGTTTCGTGGGCTGGCCGGCGACTACGCCCGCCACCGACCGGACTACCCCGACGCGGTGGTCCGGGCGTGCATGGCCTACGCGGGCCTTTCGGCCGGGGCCCGGGTCGTGGACCTGGGCTGCGGCACGGGCATCAGCGCGCGGCGCTTCGCCGCGCACGGCCTTCGCGTCACGGGGGTCGATCCGAGCGAGGACATGCTCGCCCAGGCCCGGGACGCCGGCGGGGGGCCCGGCTACGTGCTGGGCGAGGCGGCCCGCACCGGGCTGCCCGAGCGCAGCGCCGACCTGATCGTGGCGGCGCAGGCGCTGCACTGGTTCGACATGGAGGCGTGCCTTCCGGAGTGGCGGCGCCTGCTGGGTCCGGGGGGGCCGTGCGCGGCCGTGTGGAACTACCGCCGGGACGACGGCTGGCAGGCGGAGTACGAGGCGCTGCTGGGCCGCTTCAGTTCGGAGTGCCCGGTGGTGCGCAAGGCAACGGGGAGGGGCGACGACAACAGCCCCTGGGTGAAGGCCTCGCCGCGCTGTGTGGACGTGGCGGAGCAGGAGTTCGAGAACGGACAGGCGCTGGACCTGGAGGGCCTGCTCGGGCGCGCGGCCAGCAGCAGCTACGTGCTCCATGGCGTGGCCGACCGCGCCGGCTTCGAGGCGGAACTGCGCGCCCTCTTCGCCCGGCACCAGCGCGGCGGCCGGCTCACCATGCGCTACCGGACCTACCTGCTGCTTTGGCGCCTGGGCTGACGGGGAGTCGGTCGGGATGCGAGGCCCCCTCCGGGGACGCGGTCGGCGGGCGCCTGCAGCGGGGCAGGCGAGCAGCGAACGGTTGCTAAACGCGTGGTGTAGACTGCCGGAACGCGAGGTGCGCAGTGCCCTGGCGTCCCAGGCCACCCGGGGCTCGACGGGGCGTTGGGCGGAGGCGGGAGGAGGTCACCGTGCGATGGTTTCGTCAGCCGGCCGAGTCGGGGGACCCCATGGGCCGGGGGCGCCTGAATCCGGAGTTTCCCGTGGTGCAGGGACGATTCGAGCCGGGTGGGCCGTGGTCCTTCACGCTTCCCGGCGCGTTCAACGTTCGGGTCGATCCGGGTAACACCATGGTCGTGTGGCGTCCGGGTGTCACCGTGTTCCTGACCATCTGGAATCCGTCTCCGGACGTGAGCGGTCGCGACGTGATCCGACAGGTGGACGGGCCCTCACCCGTGCGGCCTGGCCGCGAGCAGATCGAGGAAGTCGAGGAGGGCGGAATCGTTCGACTGGCGTTCCGCAATGACCTGGTGCACGAGGGAGGCCCGCTTCGCGTACTCGCCCTGGTGACGGGACCCGGCGGCCACGCGGAACTGACCGTGTGCTTTGACGATGAGGCCGACGCAAGCGCGGCCTGGTCCATCGTGCGCAGCGTCCGCCAGGATGTGCAGGATGAGGAGGCCCACTGACGCTCCATCGCAAGCGCGTAGGTGTCCCGCGGTGAAGCCGCCGAGGGGATCCGCCCCGGCCTAGGGCGTCCCGCGGCTGGACTGTCCGGCGCGGCGGCGCCGCCGGAGGAGCGCGCCATGCTCGGGGGACGTGCACCCGCCGACACGGACCGGAGTGGGGGCGTCGGGCGAGGGGCGGACCAATCGCCACCGGGCCTAGGCGGACCCCCGCGGACGCTGGTCGCGCCGGGCGCGGTCGGCCAGGAGCGCGAACGTCGCGGCAAGGACTCCGCCCGCGACGGCAAGACCCTGGTACGGGTAGGTCCAGCCACCCGGGGTCGAGACCATCATGAGCCCCGCCACCACCGCGCCCGTGCAGCACCCGACCGAGAGCAGCCAGTAAAGCGCCTGCATGGATCCCTCCGTGAGTTGTCGTCGCGAGGAGACTAGCCTCGGGTCGGGGCTCCGCGCCATGTTCAGGGCGCGCGCGGCGGGGGCGTAGCGCACGGGCCCGGCCACGCGGAACCCGGGCGAATGGGCGGGGCCCCGGCGCTCCGCGCCCCGCCTACGCCGCCCCGAGGGGCTGGCGCTTCCCGCAGCGCACCCGGCTCCGCCCAGGGGCCCCCGCGGGGCCAGGGCAGGTGCTCGCCAAGGCCCGCGCCCGTCACGGCCCGCCCCTCCACGGTGCCCTGGACCGTCACCGGACCCTCCCAGTAGGCCACCCCGGAGAGGCTTGCGATCTCCTGGCGCAGCCACAGGGGGCGGATCTCGAGCGACACGCCGGCCGCCTGCACGCGCCAGCCCACCGCGTACCGGCGACCCCGCGCGCCGCCCCACACGGACGTGGGCTCGAGCGTCAGATCCGCCAGGGCGCGCGTGACGCCCCCGGCGTCGGTCCGGGAGCCGTAGACCCGCTGCTCCGAGCCGTCCGGGCGGGTGAGATGGAAGAGCATCACGTCGCTGCCGTCGGAAAGGTGCAGGCCGTGCCAGTCCCAGCGCGCGTCGCGGCCGGGGATCATGTCGCCCCACTGGTGATCCATCCAGGCCAGGCCCGAAACCGGCCGCCCGCGCCACGTGCCCTCGTAGGTAAGCCGGGTGACCGACTGGTAGGCCAGGTGCTTCAAGCCCGGCCCGCCGACCCAGCCCGGGGGGTGTACCGTCCGGGGCTTGAGTGGCGTGAGGGTGAGCCGCAGGCCGTGCGCGTCCAGGTCGAACGAACCGCCGGGCGTGCGCTCGACCAGCGACCAGCCGTCCAGCCGGAGCCGGAGCGGGGGGCCGGCTGGCGGCGCGCAGCCAAACGGGAAGCCGGTGACCTCGTGGAGCGTGCGCTCGCCCGTGGCCAGTTCGGTCACGGCCACGGCGGCGAGGGAGCAGGGGGCGGGAAAGAGCGCGCCGAGCAGCCAGGCGGGGGGCCCGTCCCCGACGGGCCGCGCGTCCCGGCACGCCGCGCGGAAGTACGCGACGTGGAACGCGAGCCCGCATTCAGGGCTTGCGGCCGAGACGTACCACCACTCCATGGGCGCCCCCGGGTGGGGGCCCCAGTCGTCCGGGCGCGGCGTTACGGCGTAGCGTCCTCCTGCCGGCAGCCGCGCGGCGCACCCCGGAGCCGCGGCAAGCCCCAGCAGCAGGACGAGCAGGATGCGGGCCGCCGGCACCCGGGCAGCCTACCCGGCCCGCCCCATGCCCTGGTCGTTCCGATCCGGCGGGGGACCTTGGCTCTGTCGGCGCCGGGGCCGAGCGCGGTTCCGAGCCGTCCGCCCCGGCCGGCCGCTCGCCCGGCCCGGCAACTTCCGGGCGGGCGCGTGGGGGTCCCTGGGTATCGGACCCGACGTCGCAGGTGATGGGATCGAGACGCGTTCCGCATGCCGCGCCGCCCTGCGAACCCTCCGAAGGGTGCCATGAGATCTGCTCCAGAGGCGTTGGCACCCGCGGGGCCGACCGCGGTGGTATCCTCGGGCGTTGTGGATCCGACCCACCTGACGCGAGCGACCGGGCCGCGCCGTGGACTCGTCTCCGTGGCTTTGGGCCTGGGTGTCTTCGTGCTGACCCTGTGGATACTGCGGCAGGTGCGCACTGCCCATCCCGATGCAAGTTACTCAAGGCGGGACCATGACCGAGCGCTGTCCGAGTTGGCTGCGGCGGCCGGAGGTCCGGGGCGCTACTTCGAGTTGGCGGATGCTGCCAAGACCGCCGTCTACCTGGGGACGCTCGAGGAGGCCGAAGAGTACGCGAGAGAACTCCTCACGACAGCGGAGGCGTCCAAACCCTGCTGGAATTTCGGCAATGCGATCCATGATGGGCATGTGGTCCTTGGCCTGGTGGCGCTCCGCCGGGGGGACGTCGATGCGGCGAAGAGGGAGTTGTTGCGTGCGGGCGACACGCCGGGGTCACCGCAATTGAACACCTTCGGTCCGAACATGCTGCTCGCCAAGGAACTGCTCCAACGCGGGGAAGTCTCGACCGTCGTCGAGTACTTCGCGCGGTGCAGGAAGTTCTGGGAGCGCGAACGAGGGCGTCTCGACCGGTGGACGAAGGACGCTCGTGAGGGGCGCACCCCCGACTTCGGGGCGAATCTCGTATTCTGAACTCGCCGACGCGTCCTCATTGCACGCCAGACGGTACAGACCGCGGCTCGTAGCCGTCAGGTGCCTGCCCTTGGGCGGTCCGTTCGGGGATTCCGGTAGGCCAAACGGCCACCACGCCCCGTCCACCCGAAGGCGTGGCCTGGTGGCCCCCAGGGCGGACGCTTGGGGGTCTGCTCGTTGCCCGGCCCGCGCTCCCGGGTGAGGAAAACGAGCCCCGCTCCGTACGCTCTCCAAGGCCGCGTGCTGGGGAGTCACAGCACGGCACTACCCTGGGGCCCCATGGCGCTCCGAGCCATCCTTCCCGGACCTTCCGACGAGCGCCTCGCAGGGATTGGCGTCCCCGCGGCGGTCGATGCGCTGATCCGCGACTGCGAAGCGTCCTCCAACGCCTTCCATGTGCGCACGGCCGACGCTCCTGTGGTGGGATTCGTACAGAGCGAGCTCCGCGGCGCGTACCGCGCCCTCTCGTGGATCCTGGGCGCCAACGTGCTGACCGGCCGCGTGTTCCTGGAGTGGGGCAGCGGCATCGGCGGGGTCACGCTGCTGGCTGCCGGGCTCGGGTTCGACGCGACGGGCATCGAAGTGGATGCGTCGCTCGTCGGCGTGGCCCGCGAACTGGCGGGCCGTCACGGCCTGGGGGCGGAGTTCGCCTGCGGCAGTTTCCTGCCGGCGGACGCCGACGTGGGGCCGCAGGACCTGGACGAGTTCGCCTGGCTGGACACGAGCGCGGCGCCGGCCTACGACGAACTCGGCATGGACGTGGACGACGCCGACCTGATCTTCGTGTATCCCTGGCCCGGTGAGGAGGCCGTCGTGCTGAACCTGTTCGACGCCTACGCGCCGCGGGGCGCCCTGCTGCTCATGAACCAGGGTCGCGAGGGGTTTCGCATCTGCCGCAAGGTGTGACCCGGATGCGCGGCCGGGGCGGCGCGGCGGTATCAGGCGGTACCGAGCGCGGCTCGTAACCGTCAGGTGCCCGGCGGCGGGCGGTTCCCTCCGGGACACTGGAGACCCGGGAGCGCCCGGGCAAGCCCCCGACGAGGGCTCGGCCCGGCAGCCCCTTGGGCGGGCGTTCGGGATTTCCCTCGTTGCCGGACCCGGCCTGGCGGGCGAAGGAGACGAGCCGCGCTCGGTACCCCCCGCGCCAGTGACGGGGAGGAACCGACGCAACACCGCCCCTGGCGAGGGCGTTGTCATGGACCAGCCCGGCCGACGCGGACCGTCCGCCGGGGGAGGCCCCATGACGCGTTCGATCCTCGTTCTTCTGCTGTCTGCGGCCATCCTCCCCCTCTCCGGCACGGTCGCCCGTGGCGACTCGTGGATGGCGCCCCCCCAGCAACTCGTCCCGGCGCCCGACGGCCGGACGTACCTCATCCTCGATCCAACCCCCGTGACGGAGGCTTCGTTCGTCCTGTGCGAGCGGCGCCCGGGTGCCCCGCCGCGAAGGGCCGTCCGGGTGGCGGCCGGGGCGGCTGGCGGGCCCCTCGGTCCCGACCCAGGCGACCGCGTGCTCGCCAGGGGCCGCTGCCCCGTACCGATGGAGGTCTACTGCCTTGACCGCGGCGAGGGATTCGTGCTCTTCGAGACCTACGCACAGCTCGGCCACGGCCCGGTGGCCGTGCGCTACGACGGCAACGGCGGGCCGGCGTGGTCCGTGCGGCTGAGCGACCTGTTCAGCCCGGAGGAGATCGGCGGCTTCCGCAACTCGGTGTCGTCCATCTGGTGGTACGAGACGGTTCGCTTCGACCCGAAGCGCGGCGAACTCGTCGTCGTGTACGAACAGCCGAGGGTCGTGCCCCCTGACGCCGAGACGCGCGGCCCCAACCTCGGTCCCCGGCGCGGATCCGGCGTGCTCCGCATCGCGCTCGCCGACGGCGCGCACGTGTTCGGCAAGCCGGCGGATCTGCTCGAGCAGGTCGGACACGGAACGCCCGAACAGCAGAGGAAGGTGCTGGACGCCGTGGCGCGCGCGCAGCCTCCTGGCTGGCAGGCGGCGCTGCGCAAGGTACTCGCCGACGAGGGGGGCGCGTTGCTCCCGCGCATTGCGGCTGCTGTACACCTGCAGACCGCGGGCGGCGATGCGCGTGGCCGCGACCTCGTGCGCCAGGCGGCCGCCTCGGACGAACCGCCCGAGGTGCGCGCCCTGGCGCTGGAGCACCTCGCGGCCTTTGACGGCGACGACGCGATTGCCGCGTTGCGCGCCGCGCTGCGGGCGGAGCCGGAACCAGCGGTCAGTCTCGCGATCTACCGCGCGCTGGCCGCGCGCGGCGCGAGCGCCCTGCCCACCCTGGGGGAGATGGTGGGGGAGCGGGACGCGCCCTCGGGGTACCGCTGCGTCGCCCGCGCACCCGCGCCGAAGAAGCCGCCGCGCAGGCCCTGCGCCGCCGCATGGGCATGGTCTTCCAGCGCTTCAACCTCTTTCCCCACATGAGCGTGCTCGACAACGTGATGCTCGCGCCGCGCAAGGTCCGCGGCATGAGCGGGCAGGACGCGCGCGAGATGGCCGAACGCATGATCGCGAAGGTCGGCATGAACGAGTTCACGCATCGCGCGCCCAAGACCCTCAGCGGCGGGCAGCAGCAGCGCGCGGCCATCGCGCGGGCCCTGGCGATGGAGCCCGAAGTCCTGCTGCTCGACGAGATCACCTCCGCGCTGGATCCGGCCATGACGCGCGAGGTCTTCAAGGTCGTGCGCGCGCTGGCCGGCGATGGCATCACCATGCTCCTGGTGACCCACGACCTGCCCTTCGCGCGCGACACCGCCGACCGCGCCGTGGTGATCCACAAGGGCCTCGTCGCCGCCGACGGCACGCCCGAAGCCGTCCTCAGCGACGCCCTGCCCGCCGAACTGCGCGAGTTGCTGGCGCTGTAACAGCAGTCTCCGGTCTCCCGTTTCCGGCTTCCAGTTATTGCCTTCCGTGAGCGTTTCGAAAGGACGGCTGACCTCGTAGGAAGGAATCGAACCTCAATTTCCCTTTCCGTTCTTCGCGCCTTGGCGTCTTTGCGTGAGCAACTCGCAATCGAAAGATTATTGCCCGCGCTGGATCTCGCCGGGCTGCTCGGCGGGGCCGGCGGGCGTCGCGGGCGCGTTCTTGTCGTCCTTGGCGCCTTCAGCGGGCGCGGGCCTTCGCGACCTCTGCGGGATCGAGCCGCTCGGGGGCCTCTACCGCTCGCTCTCCGGCGAGCGGGAGGCGCGCGGGCTCCTGCGGGCCGAGGCACGCGACGACCTCCCCGGCCTCGCTCCGCGC
>JAPKHB010000144.1 GCA_026647295.1 Planctomycetota bacterium
GCGCGGAGCAAGGGGCGGACCGCCCTGCGCGCGAAGCGACGGTAGTCGAGGGGACGGCCGCGTCCGTTGCGCCGGGGAACTCCGGCCGCCCGCGCGCCGCACCCTTCCCTGCCCCGAGCGCGGGCGCGAAGCGTACGCGCGAGCGAACCGTCCGGGCGGGTGCGCGGAACGTACTTCGGAGCGTCGCCATTCGGTCGAGTGGCCTCGAATGATGCACCGGAGCCTGGCTCCGTATGGGCAAGCGAGGTGCGGGCAAAAATGAGTGTGTCCCCGGGGGCGGGCGCCCCCGGGGACACGGCGGAACGGGTGAACCGAACGTGGCGCTTGCGCGCTACTTGTTCTGCGAGGCCTGCTGCACGGCCTGCGCGTAGGCCTGCTGGGCCTTCTGGGCCTCGGCCTCGGCCTGGGGCAGGTTCTGGCGGGCCTGCTCGTAGGCCTGGATCGCACGGCTCAACGCGGCCTGCAGCGTCGGGTCCGAGGGGTTGGCCTCGGCGGCGGCCTTCGCGGCCTCCATGATCTGCTCGGCCTGCTCCACACCCTGACGGGCGATCTCGACGCGGGCCTCGGCCTCCTGCCACACCTTCTGGGCCTCGTCCACCGCGGCCTTGGCGGCCAGGGGGTCGAAGACCGGCAGGGTGGGCTGGACGGGCTCCGTGGGCAGCCCGGCCTGGGCCTTGGCGCGCTCGGCCTGCTCGGCGAGCACCTTGGCCTCCTCGGCCAGCGCGTCCGCCTCGGCCTTGGCGCGCTCGAGCGCCGCCAACGTGTCGTTGGCCTGCTGCTGGAGGTCCTGGGCCTGGTCGGCCAGCTCCTTGGTCTGCTGCGCCACGCGGGCGATCTGCTTGGCCAGATCGTCACGCTTCTGCGCCGCGTCCGGGTCGCTGTCCTGGACGGCCGCGAGGGCCTCCTCGAGCTGCCGCAGCTGGTCGCCCGACTCCTGCGCCGCGGCCTTCGCCTGATCGGCGGCCGCCTGGGTCTGGTCGTAGGTCTGCTGCGCCGCGTCCACGGCGTTGGTGGCCTCCTCGAAGCGCTGCTTCGCGTCGTTGGCGCGCTGCTGCGCCAGCTCGGCGAGTTGCAGGCCCTGACCGCCCTGCGGCACGGTCTCGGTCGCCGGGCCGGCGACGCCGCCGGGACCCGTCGAGCCGGCCTCCGGCGTGACGCCGGCGCCGCCCGGACCGAGCGGCTTCTTCGCCGCGCTGCCGTCGCTCGAGTTGTCCGCCAGGTCGGCCAGCGGGACCTTGAGCTGCAGGGGTGCGGGGATCGAGTCGATGCCCAGCCCGGTGCTCTTCACCCCGGCCTGGTTGCCCTTGCCGCGGTAGTACTGGAGCGCGGTCGCGTAGACCGGGGTCTCCTTGAGGTCCATGCGCATCGCGCTCTTCACGATGCCGTGGTAGGGCTGCGTGCTCTGCGGCCAGGTCTGCAGGGCCCCCAGGTAGAACTGGAGCGCCTCGGTGTAGAGCTGGTTGTTGAGCAGGATCTCGGCCTGCATCATCGACTGGACCACGGGGTCCTGGCGCCGGAAGTGCTTGCTCGAGAGCAACTTCTCGAGCTGCTTGGCCACCTTGTCCTTGCGGACGACCTTGAACTCGGCCGTGACGTCGGACTTGCGCTTGTCCTCGAAGAAGATGCCCCACTTGACCTTGGAGTTCACCTTCAAGGCGTCCAGCACCTGCTGCGGGATCTCGGCGATCGTCGTCGCGTTGGCCGGGTCGAAGGGCTCTTCGTAGAGCGTGTCGCCCTTGCTCACGAAGCGCAGCACGCCGTCGCCGGCGTAGTCGTCGCCCACGTCCACGCGGAAGGTCGTCAGGCCTTCCATGCGCACGTCCTCGCGGGGCCAGTAGAGCACCGCCAGGTGCTCGGAGCCGCCGCGGTGGACGGGCACGTCGCCCAGGGTCTCGATGTCGACGTCGAGGCTCGCGGCCAGCGCGGCCAGCGCCTCGGAGTCGCCCTCGCGCAGGAGCGCGAGCGAGCCCTCGACCGTGGTCGGGGCGGAGATGGTCACCCTCTGCGAGTCAGGCGCGAAGCCCGGCCGCTGGAAGGTCACCTCGTAGGCGCCCGGGACGAGCGCGATCTCGGTGGGCGTGGCGCCCTTCTCGACGCCGTCCACCCACACCTTGGCGGGGGGGACGCAGTCGAAGGAGACGGACACCGCCTCCGTGTTCGTGTTCTGTACGGTGGCCGGGCCGGCATCCTTCGACCCCTGGGCGCCGCAAGCGGCGAGCCCCAGGGCCAGGACGGCTGCCAGCGCCGATCCCAACCAGTTGCGCGTGTTCATGTTCACCTCCGGGAAGATCCGGGCGGGTGCCTCCGCGGCCACTTGGCCGACGGCGCGTCCGCCCGTCACCCCCTCCAAGCGGGAGGGGGCCTAGTCCATTTCAGGGGTTCTTGGGAATCCCGGGCCGGCGGCCGCTGGGGCCGCCGGCCCGGGCCCGTCCGGCCGGCCCCCCTGGAGGCCGGCCGGGCGGGACGAAAGTCCTAGCGCTGGTCCCCCCCCGCGGGGAGGTACAGGGCCTCACGCTCCGCGGCGGGGGCCGCGTTGATCTGGCGCAGCACCCGGTCCAGGAGCCCCAGGCTCTGCTGCTCGCGGACGGAGAACAGGGCCACGAGCGCCGCGCGCTGGATCTCCCAGTGCAGGACGCCGGCCCGGCCCCCGCGGGCCGCGTGCTCGCGCACCCGCTCGTAGGCGGCCTGGTGCAGGCCCAGGGCGCCCAGCGCCCGGGCCTCGAAGGCCGCGCGCAGGGCGTCCCGTTCCGCCGGGGCGTACGGGGCGACCGCGAAGGCCTCCGCCACCCGCTCCAGCGCGGCGTCGGCGGCGGCGTCGGCGACGACCTCGAAGCGGGCCCGGCGGACGAAGTCGCGCGCCTCGAAGCTCCACTCCACCTGGGCGCCGGGCCGCAGGACCTCCCGCAGGCTTGCCGGCAGCGGCACCCGGGTGAGTTCGTGGATGCTGTCGGCCACGTCCTTCTCGGAGAGCGGGAGGCGGGCGACCTCGGCCCCGTCGACGCGGAAGACGATGTGCCCCTTGCGCTCGAAGACCTCGGTCACCTGGATCTGGAGTTCGACGCGGCCCTCGCGGATGTCGCGCGGGCGCACGGCGCCGCGCGGGAACACCAGCAGCATCTCGTCTTCGCCCAGGGCCGAGCGTTCGCGGCCGGGGCTCGGCTGGCGCCCGAGCGCCACGCCCGTGGCCTGGGCCAGCAGTTCGAGCGACTCGAGGTCGGACGGGTCGCGGGGGAAGGGGTACAGCTTCACCACGCGCACCTCCCCGGGGGACGTCGCCGTGACGCGGTCCGGGGCCACGACCAGGCGCGGGTCGGCGGGCTCGAAGGCGACCTCGTAGGGCCGGTCGCGTTCGATCTCGATGCCCGCCGCGGCGACGGCCATCGCCACCACCTCGCCGTCGAGCAGCAGGCGGCCTTCGAGCGGCACGGGCGACTCGACGCGCAGGTGCGCCGGCAGGGTCTGCATGCGGTAGACCAGCCAGGCGGGCAGCAGCACGGCCAGGAGCACCGCGGCGGCCAGGGCCGGCCGCCGGCGCAGCCAGCGCGCCCCGTGGGTGAGGGCCGGCACGGGCCGGCCGACCACGCGCCCGCCCGCGGCGAAGGCCCGCAGGTCCTCGGCCACCCGCGCGGCGCTCTGGTAGCGGTCCTCGCGCTTCTTCTCGAGGCACTTGAGCGCGATGTTGCTGCACTCGCGCGGGATCGCGGGATCCAACGCCACGGGCGGGGTGGGCCGCTGGGCGAGCACCATGGGCATCAGCGTGGCGGTGTCCTCGGCCTTGAAGGGCGGGTGCCCGACCAGGAGTTCGTAGAGCGTGGCGCCCAGGCCGTAGACGTCGGCGCGGGCGTCGACCTCGTCGCGCTTGCCCAGGATCTGCTCGGGGCTCATGTACAGCGGCGTCCCGATCGAGTCGCCGGTGCGGGTCATCGTGACCGAGGTCGCGCTGCGGGCGAGGCCGAAGTCCGCCAGCAGGTAGCGGCCGGTCTCGGGGTCGACCATGATGTTGCTGGGCTTCACGTCCCGGTGCACGACGCCGGCCTGGTGCAGCACCTCGAGCGCGTCGGCGATCGGCGCCAGGCGCGCGCACAGCGTGCGCGGGTCGGGCCGCTCGCCGGTCTTGACCAGCTCGGTGAGGCTCGGGCCCGTGACGAGGGTCATCGAGTAGAAGGGCTGGCCGTTCACCTCGCCGTAGTCGTGCACCTTGACGATGTGGTCGTGGCTCACCCGGGCCAGCGCCTTGGCCTCGCGCTTGAAGCGCTGGCGGGCCGTCTCGTCGGTGTCGATGGCGGCCTTGAGCACCTTGAGGGCGACGTCGCGCTCCAGCGTGCGGTGGCGGGCGTAGTAGACGACGCCCATCCCGCCCCGGCCGAGTTCGCGCAGCAGGGTGTACTCGCCGAAGTTGCGCGGCAGCGCGGTGGACTCCTCCGGCTCGAGCACCCGCTCCAGGGCGCTCTCGGTGTCCACCAGCCCCCGGAACTCGTCGTACAGGGGCCCGAGGCGCTCGGCGTACACCGCCGGGTCGATGGGCTCGCCGGCGCGGGCCGCCTCCTGGTACTCGTCCAGGCACGCGGCCAGGACCTCGATGGAGTCGTGGGCAGGGCTCATTTCACCCCCTCGAAGCGGAATCGGGGGGGCCGCGTTTCACGGCCCCCCGCAGGACCCCCCGGAATCACGTGGCCGCGACGCCGGCCCCGGTGCTCGCCCCGGCGCCGGCCCCGGGATCCATGGCCTCCTTGAGGGCCTTGATGGCCCGACAATACAAAACACGAACGGCGTTGGCGCTCCGGCCCATCAGGTCGGCCACCTCGGCCACCTCCCGGTGCTCGATGCGCCGCAGGCGGATCACCGTCCGATAATCCTCGGGGAGCGCCTCGATGGCCGCCACGACCCGGGCCAGTTCCTCCTTGCGGGCCGCCGCCATCGACGGGGAGGTCTGGCTGAACGAGGTCCGCAGCACCGGCTGGCGCTTCTGCGCCCCGAAGTGCGAGACCAGGTCCCGGATCCGGTTCTCCGCGATCCGGAACACCCAGCCGAAGAAGGCCCGTTCGTCGCCCCCCTCGAAGGCCGGCAGGCCCTTGTGGATGGCCAGCAGCACCTCCTGGGCCACGTCCTCGGCCTCCACCTTGGCCCGAAGCGCCGGCGACATCCGGCCCGCCGCCCAGACCACCAGCCGGGTCCGCAGGCGCTCGAGCAGCGCCCCGGTCGCGCTCTGGTCGCCCTGGAGCGCCGGGCGGATCAAGGCGCGGGTGCGGCTTAGGTCCACCGCCGGATCCTACCAATCGCGCCCTGGCGGCTGGAAGGACGCACTTTGCCCGGGGCTCAACCCCCGGCGCCCGGACCCAGCGCCTGCGCGAGCGTGCGCAGCGCAAGGCCCAGGGCGTGGGCGCGGCCGCCAGGCAGGCCGCCGAGTTCCCGTTCGATCGCCAGACCCAGGCCCGCATCGACGCGGGCCGCGCGCCCGGGCAGGACCGTGCACAGGGCGCTGGCCACCGCGACGCTGCCCGCGCAGCCCCTGACCCGGAAGCGCGCCGCCTCCACGCGCCCGCCCACCACCTTCAAGTCCAGCTCCAGGCGGTCGCCGCAGGTCGCGTCCTCCCCCGCGCCGCGGTGCGTGGCGTCGGGAAGCGTCCCCTGCCCGCGCGGGTTGCGGAAGTGCTCCAGGAACGCGGGGCTCGCCATGCCCGGGATCCTATGCCCCGCCCGCCGCTTGGGGGGCGTTGGTATCCTGGGCCGCCCGGCGCCCGCCGCGGCCCCGTCGGCCCGCGGCGGGCCGGGCCCCCCTAGGATCCGCCCGGCATGGCACGACTGGTCTGCGAGGAAGGCGAACTCAAGGGGCGGGAGTTCCCCATCGACCGCGGGCTCACCCTCGGGCGCGAGCCCCACAACACGATCTCCCTGCCCCAGAACCGCAAGTGGTCCCGCGACCACGCCAAGGTCTGGCAGATCGGGGTGAACCAGTACGCGGTGGCCGACCTGGGCTCGACCAACGGCACGCTGGTCAACGAGGAGCGCACGCCCCGGGCCAACCTCGAGGACGGCGACCGCATCACGCTCGGCGACGTCGTGTTCCGCTTCGAACTGGACGCCGCGGAGAAGCCCAAGGCGCCCGCGCCGCCCCGCGCCGAGGCCCGCGACGAGTTCACCGCGCTCCTGCGGGGCGAGAAAGAGCGCAGCGACCGTCCCGCCGCCGCCGGCCTGGCCGGGGCGGCCGCGATCCAGATCAAGGAGCGCATCCTCCAATACAACAAGAAGCCCGCGGGCGGCGGCGCGCTGCGCGTCGACATCTCGCAGACGGCCGGCTGGCAGCGCTGGGCCCTGATCCTGGTCGCGCTGGCCGCGATGGTGGGCATCTTCGTCGTGGTCAAGGGGATCGTCGTCAAGAGCCGCGAAGGCGGCGCCGCGTCCACTCCGGAACTCCCCGGCGAGTGACCGCAGGGGCCCGGCCGGCCCCTTACGCCCCCTCGAAGGGCCCGGCCAGGCGGGCGGCCAGGAGGTCGGCCGTCTGCTCCCAGGTGCCGGCGGGGGGGGCGACCTCGGTGGGTGGCGGATCCGCGAGTCGCGCGGCTGCCTCCGGCCACTCCCAGCGGCCGGCCCGGCGCCGCGGCGGGGGGCACAACAGGAGGCCCCGGGCGCCGAGGGCCAGCAGGTCGCGGTGGGCCGGGATGTCGCTGGCCACCACCGGCGTCCCGCAGGCCAAGGCCTCGGCGACCGGCAGGTCGTAGCCCTCCTCGAGCGACGGGGCGAGCAGCCACCGGGCCGCCCGGTAGCAGGCGGCCAGGCGGGCCGGGTCGGACTCGCGGTCCACGATCCGCACCTCGATCCCGGCGGCGGCCGCCGCCGCCAGCGCCGCGCCGCGTGCCTTGCGCGGCTCGTCGCGCGCCACCACGAGCGCGCCCGCGCGCGGCCCCGGCGGCCCGGGCCCGAAGGGCCGGCCCGCGGCGTTGGGCGCGACCAGCACCCGCCGGGGGTCGAGCCCGTAGCGCGCGGAGGCCTCGCGCGCGAGCGCCGGCCCCACGAAGAAGACGCCGGTCGCGCGGCGCAGCAGCGCGCCGTAGCGCCAGCGCCCGTAGGCCCCCCGCATCCAGCCGCCGAAGCCGTGCAGGAAGCGCAGGTCGTGCACCGTGACCCAGGTCCGCACGCCCGGAAGCGCCAGCACCGGTCCGTGGTCGACGAGCAGGTCGGTGTAGGGCGCGGCCCGGTGGCGCCGGCGCAGGTCGCGCGCCCGGCGCAGCCAGCGCAGCCCGCCGCCCCGGCACGAGACGCCCACCCGCGCGTGGACGAGGTTCTCGGGGCCCGGCCCCGCCGGCAGCGCCGGGCCGTCGTGCGCCCAGTGCACCTCGAAGGTGAGCGCGGGCAGGCGCGCGGCGAGCCGCCCGAGCACCTCCTCGGCCCGGCGCCGGGAACCGCTGGGCTCGGGCCCGTAGGGCGTGGCGTCCACGACGATCAGCCGGCGCATCGCGGCCCTCCCAGGAGCGCATCGAACACCGCCGCCGCCTCGGCGCCCATCGCCGCCGGCGAGCGCGCCGCCGCCCGCGCGCGCCCGAGGGCGACCCGCCGGGCGCGCTCCGCCGGCCGCGCGAGCACCTCGGCGACCGCCCGGGCGAGCGCGGCCGCGTCTCCGGGGGGCACGAACCAGGCCGCCTCGCCGGCCACCTCGGGCAACGCCCCCGCCGCGCTGGCCACCAGCGGCGCGCCCGCCGCCAGCGCCTCCAGCGCCGGAAAGCCAAAGCCCTCGCTGCGCGACGGGACCAGCACGACCGCCGCGCGGGCGTACAGCGCCGCCAGCGCCGCGTCGTCCGGGGCCGCGACCGTGCGGACCCCCGCCGGCAGCGCCAGCCCGGGCCGCCCCACGTGCACCAGCGGAAGTCCGGGCCAGGCGGGATGCGCGAGCGCCCGGAGGACCACGTCGAGCCCCTTCTTGAGCGCCCGGCGCCGACCCGGCCCCGCCCCGACCAGCACCGCGAGGTCGCGCGGCCCTGCCGGGGCCCCCGCCGCGGGCCCGGGCGAAAGCGCGATCCCCGGCCGCACGGTGTGGACCCGCCCGGCCGCGCCCGGGGCGCGGGCGAGCACGTCGGCGCGCACCGCGTCCGAGGGCACGAGCAGCGCCGCGCACTCGCGCACGTTTCGCGCGAGCCAGCGCCGCTGGACCGCCCTGCGCACGCGCCCCTCAAGGCTCCCGGCCGCCCGCTCGACCACCTCGTGCACCCACGCGACGACCGGGATGCCCAGGCGCGGGTGGGCCTGCCAGGGCGAGAGGAACGCCTCAAAGCGGGCGAGGTCCCCGGAGCGCGCAAGCCGCCGCCGAAAGGCCCGCGCCGAAGCGGCCGGAAGCACGCGCACCTCGAAGGGCGGAAGGCCCGCGGGGAGCGGGGCCGGGCTCCATAGGCAAAGCCCCGGCTGCGCCCCGGCCGCGGCCCAGCCCTCGATCAGCGTGCGCACAAGGCGCGCGACCCCGCCGTGCGGGGCCCACGCGAGCGGGGTCACGTCGACGGCGATCACGCCCGCGCCGCCCGGTAGGCCGCCAGCGTCCCCCGGGCGGCCCGCTCCCAGGTGTAGGGCTCGGCGCCCACGCGCCCGCGCGCGCCCAGCCGCGCGCAAAGCGCCGGGTCCCCGGCCAGGCGGGAAAGCCCCGCGGCGAGCGCGTCCACGTCGCGCGGGTCGACGGCGAGCGCGGCGTCGCCCGCCAGGCGCGCCGGCGCCGTACCCGCCCCGACCAGGAGCGCCTTGCCGCGGGCCATCGCCTCCAGCGCGGGCAGGCCGAAGCCCTCGCCGAGCGACACGTAGGCGACGAAGGCCGCCCCGGCGTAGAGCCGTTCGAGCGTCGCGGCGTCCACCGCGCCAAGGAAGCGCGCCCGCGGCGCGGCCCCGAGCGCCCGCAGGGCCGGCGCGTCGAGCCAGCCCCGCGCCCCCGCCCAGAGCAGCCGCCAGGGCGGCGGGAGCGCGGCGAACGCACGCACGAGCCGCTCCGCGTTCTTGCGCGGTTC
>JAPKHB010000145.1 GCA_026647295.1 Planctomycetota bacterium
AGGAGAAGCGCCACAACCCGCGGCTGGCCGGCAAGACCGAGGAGGAGTTCGTCGCGATCATGGCGGCGCTCGGGCTGCCGCCGCCGAAGAAGCTGGCGCAGGCGGTCGAGGCCAACCGCGCCTGCGGCACGGTGCCCGCGAGCTACCGCGACATCGACCCGGCGACGCTCGCCGAGATCCGCGACGCGGTGGCCCTCGTCGACGTGCGCGAGCCCCACGAGTTCACCGGCGAGCTCGGCCACGTGCCGGGCAGCCGCCTCGTGCCGCTGGCGACCGTGCTCGACGCCGCGCGCGACTGGCCGCGCGACCACGACCTCGTCCTCATCTGCCGCTCGGGCAACCGCTCGGGCCGCGCCGCGCAGGCGCTGGCCTCTGTATTTCGGGGTCGGGCTCGCCCTGACGATGATCTCCCTGGTGCTCGAGGAGCGGGTGCTCGCGCTGCATCCCGGCCCGCTACGCCCGGGCTGGGTCGAGGCGTTGCGGCTCTTCGTCCTCGCCTTCCCGTGGCTCGTTGCGGCCTTGCTCCTCTGCGTCCGAGCCCGCGGGCATCGACGGACGCACTGGTGGGCCTACAGTTGCGGCGCCGCGTTGCCGTGGGTCCTGTTGCTTGGCCTGCTCTTTGGGCCCTCCCTCGCCGAATACGCGGGTCGGCGGGACTTTGACTCGAAGGCGTGGAAGGCCGCCGCCTCCATCCCCAACGAGCGAGCCCCGACCAAGGTTCGCCTCAAGATGATCGACGACCTGATCGCATCCGGGCGACTGGACAACCAGCACCGCAGCGCCGTAGTCGAGTTGCTCGGCCCTGACGACAGCGCCAACGGAACCGGCCACGGAGCGGGGTACTTCTCGGGCTGGGACGCGGTCTACTGGTTGGGGCCCCAACGGGGGCCCTTCAGGATCGACTCCGAATGGCTCGTGATCCGCTACGGCCCCGATGGCCGCGTGCGCGAGTACCGGGTCGTCACCGACTGATCCCTGGCGCGTCAGTCGTGGCGAGGGCGCACCACCGCTCGGCGGGCCTTGTCGCCGAGCGCTGCCCAAGGAACGTCCACGGTGGCCTTCGTGCGTCCCCCGGCACTCACGCGCGACGGGTTGAAGAACGCGGTCGTGACGAACAATTCGATCTCGTCCGCGTCGTAGTACGCGACGTAGAAGGCGTTGCTGCCGGACTGCTTGTCGACGAGGGCCTCGAGGATCCAGCTGTGGCGCCCCGCGCCAGCGTCCGTCTCCGCCTTGACCACCCTCCAGCCGTCGGCGGTGACCGCCGACATGTCGTAGACGATGTCGCGCGGCGAGGGCGCGGGGCCCGGCGCCGGCCCCGGGGTGGGGACCGGCGCGGTGGGAGTGGGCCCGGGCGTCGCGCCCGGGGCCGGGGCCGGCCGCGGCGCTTCGGGGCGGCCCGGAAGGGTGTTGGTGATCCCCCAACGCTGCAGGATGTCGGCCGGAAGCTCTTCGAGCTCGGGGGTGCGGATCTCCGCCTCCCACATCTCCTGCACGGGGACGAGCATGTACCGCCCCCCGCGGCGCGCCTCGCCGAACTGCTTGGTCCCGATAGCCAGGACATCCTCGAAGGGCATGAAGTTGCCCGCCAGCCCGCCGCCCACCCCGGTGGACTCGACGGCGACGATCTTGCCCCCCGGGAGGATCACCGCGGGGAAGCAGTGGCCGTCGATCAGGACCAGCATCGGGTTCAACCCGACCGCGTTGAGCATCGAGGCGTAGAGAATCGCAAGGTCGATGCAGGTGCCGGACCGGTTCTTGATCACGTCACGGGGGAAGCGCACGGTCTGCACGACGCTCGCGTCGAACGACTTCCCCCGGTCGCGCACCGTGGCAGGGGGCGACTGGTAGGTGATGTTGTTGATGAGCATCAACTCGTAGCAGTGACGCATGGCCTTGAGCGCGTTCTCGTCGCTCGTCGAGGCCGCGACGCCCCCCGCGTTCTTGTTCGCCATCGCGCCGAACTGGTTGACGACCCCGTCGTTGCGGCTCACCCACGCGGCGAGGAGCGGGCCGTTGCGGATCATCTCCTCGAACGAGCCGAACTGGCTCTCCTCGCCGAGGTCGCTGAACGCGAAGTTGTTCACGCCCAGCAACGTGATCCGCCCGGCGTCGTCGTCCTCACGCTGACGGCCCGTCTCGTCCGTCCAGGTCCACTTCACGAGCAGATTCGCCTTCGTGTCGTCGCGCAGACGCGCGATCGACGGCTGGATGACGGGGTAGTAGACGCTCACGATCGTCTGGCCGGGGAGCAACTCGGGGAACTTCTCGGCCGCACTCCACTCCGCTGTGTAGTCCTCGAGTTTCCATCGCACCCGCAGATCCGTGACCCGGCCGGGTCCCGCGTTGCGCAGCACGACGCGGCCGACCCACGGCGTCGCGACATCCGCGCCGAACACGATCTCACTCCCATCGACCAGCGGCACGCGTCGGGCGGAGAATCCCTTGGCGACGGTGTAGACCTTGTACGCGGCCGAGATCACGCGGGGAGCGCACTCGATCCGTCCCGTGAGCGCGGCCCCACCCGCCGGCGCCGGGGACGTGGGCAGCCTCCAGCGCAACCGCCGTTCCTTCGGGTCCCACGCGGGATGGGTCGCGCCCTCCGGCAGCACGACGCGCATCACTCCCGCGTACGCATGGTCGCCGTCGAGCCGGCCGCGCACCGTGAAGTGCCACACACGCTCGCCCTCCGCGGCGTCGCCCTCGACGTACGCGGGACCGAGTTCGGCCTCCCACGCCCCGCCCCCACGATGGCGCCCGAAGCCTCGCAACGTCCCCTGGGCGCGAAGGAGGGGCGCCGAGTCGACGTACCAGACGATCGGGCGCCCCTCGGTCACGTAGTCGGGCCGCGACGGGCACAACCGGGCGAAGAACCGCAGCGGATCGGGGCTCTGCGCCTTCGCGTCGGCCATCTCGGCGTCCGGGAAGCGAACCTCCGCGTCCAGCGTCGCGTCGCCGGTCGGCCCGAGGGTCAGGGTCCCCCGCAGGGCGCGGTGTCCCGGAGCCGGGTCTTCGTCCGCGCCCTGGGCCATGGGGGCGAGGCAGAGGACGCAAAGCAGGATCAGCCCGGACGTTCTGACAGGCATGCGCGGTGCTCTCCTAGGTGACGAAGCCCGTGGAACCGAAGCCGATCCACACGACGGGCGCCCCCCCGATGACAGCGACGGGGTGCTCGGATGCCCTCCGATCGGCGCCCGACTCCCAGGCCGAGCCCGGGCGACCAGGGCGAGTCGCGCGGACTCTACCGGGGGGCAACGACGCGCGCCAGCGCGGGGAGACCGATCAGGGAACATACCGAGCGCGGCTCGTTTCCGTCACCCTGCGGTCCGACCGCCCGCGGGCGGGGCCGGCGCCGCTCCAGGCGCCCGTCGCGCGGGGCCCCAGGACACCCCACCGCGCGCCGCCTTGGAGGCCGCGGCGGCCGTCCGCCCTCCTGCGAGCCTCGGGCGCCCCGCCCCGGGCCGGGACGCGGAGCGCGTGACGGTTGCGAGCCGCGCTCGGTACGCTCTGGGCCGGGACGCGGAAAGCGGCGGCGTCAGTCGTCGCGCGGGGCGGGGTCGTCCTCCGGCTCTTCTGCCAGTTCGTCCTCCTCGGGCGTGCCCGGGAGGCCGAGGAGAAGGGGGTCGTTCGTGGTGCCGAAGTAGCCGGAGCGGGGGCCCAAGGGGGCGAGGGCCCGCGGGGGCGGTCGCGCGGGGGCGGAGGCGGTCAGGCGCCAGCCAAACGCCGCAGCCGGGAGCGTGCGTGCGATCAGCGCCGCGGGATCCTCGGGCTGCGGCGTGTACTCCGGCGCACGGAAGGTGAGGTTCTGCGCCCCGGCCAGGAAGGCGGCCTCCAGGCCCTGGATCGCCACGCTGAAGGGGGCGTCGGAGGGGAGGCGCAGCGATACGGCCAGCACCTGCTCGGCCCGTTCCAGGCGCGAGAGCAGGTCCCGGGCCAGCGCCTCGGCCGTGCGCGGCGGCGCCTCGGGCATGGCCGCAAGGCGCACGGTGCGCAGGTCGATGCGCGCCTCCTTCCACGGTCCACACGATGCGTCCACGGGCAGGAACACCGCCAGCGCGCCCGGCTCGCCCTCCGGCCCGCCCTGCACGGCGAAGAAGGCGCGCGCAAGCGCGACTCGTTCGTCGGCGAGCCCGGCGAGCAGGCGCACGACGAATCCCCAGGGCGCCCGGTGATCCACCCGGAGCAGGACGTCGGCGTTGCGCACCCCGACGCCGGGCGTCAGCGGCTCGCTGGGGCGGGGGCCGGGACGCAGGCTGGCGAGGGCGTCGGCGAGCGAGGGCGGCGGATCGACCATCGGCTCCCGGGCCGGCAGCGGATCGCCCTCCTCGACGATCTCCTGCTCCGGGATCTGCGTCTCCTCCTCCTCTTCCGTCTCGTCCGGGACCCAGCCCGGCGGCCGGCTGGCCCGGTCGAGGTGATCGACCAGTTCGTCGAAGGTGGCCACCGCCCCGTTCACGTGAAGGGCCCCGTCAAGGCCAAGGTCGACCGTCACGCGCCCGGCGGCTGGCGGTACCGCGCCCCAGAGCGAGACGCGCGGAAGTTCGAGGCCGGGGGGCGCAAGGGGCTCCTGGACCTCAGGGCCCGGCCGGGGGTCGCCGCAGGCCCCGAGGAACACCGCCGAGAGGGTCGCGAGGAAGCGCATCACGCCATCAGCGTACGGGGACGCGGCGGCGGACGCCTACCGGCCCACGCGGATCGCCAGCGGGGTCAGCCGACCGGCGCGCGCCGTGCCGATGGCGTCGGCGAGGCGCACGCCGCCCAGGTACACCTGGAAGCGGTGCTCGCCCGCGGGGAAGGGGCCGAGCACGACGCCGGGTGCGACGGACACCTCCCGGTACCACTCGCGCACGTTGCCCGGGACGCCGTCGTCGAGGTCCAGGGTGGGCAGCAACCGGCCGTCGGGGGCGCGCAGCATGAGGCGCCCGAGCGAACGATCCGGAACCACGTCCGGCACCAACACGAAGATGCCCGCCGGGAGCAGCGCGAGGTCGACCTCGCCCCGCTCGGGGAGCAGGACCGTGCCGCTGGCGAGGTAGGGCGGGGCGCAGGCCCAAAGGCGCCGGTAGCGCTCCTGGCTGTCCTCCAGCCGCGGCGGGCCGGCTTCCAAGTCCCCGACCCGCACGGTGGCCGTGCCCCACGCGGGCGGCGCGGATCCCTGGGAAGCGCGCTCGATGCCGAGTTGCACCTCGCCGGATTGAAGGCCCGAGACGCGCAGCACGAGGTCGGTGCGCAGGTCCCCCGACTCCGGGGTGCCGCGGCCGGAGGGGTCGAAGTCGGGAAGGGGGCGGAACTCGAGTTCCACCCGGTTGCGGGCCCCGGGCGCAACCGTGAACGGCATGCGACGCGAGTCGAAGGCGAGGCCCACGCCGACCTCCACCTCGTAGTCACCGGCGGCGAGCCCGAGCACCAGGGTCTCGTGCGCGAAGGTTCCGTCCGGGCGCAGGAAGGTGGAGAGGTACTCGTCGGCCTCCGCGCCCCGACCGGCGGGGCGCACGCGCGCCGCGGCCCAGAGCGGGGTCTTCAGCCGGGCGATCCAGGACGCGGACGGGTCCTCACGGAATCGGAGGGGAAACTCCACCCGTTCCAAGGCCTCGGGGTGGAGCAACACCTCCTCGCCGGCGCGGACGAGGTCGCGTTCGGGTCGGAAGCGCACGCGCGGGGGCTCCGGAGCCTGGCCCCGGACCCGCGGATGATGGACCTGGATCCGCCACGGGGGCCCCACCTCGAGCGGCGGCGTAGACGCCACTCCTGCGGCGTCCAGTTCGAGCCCGACGTGCACGCCCCGCCGCTCGCCCCGCCCCGGGAGACTGCGCGCGGCCACGCCCTCGGGGGGCCCGACCGAAACCCGCACGCCTTCGGCCCCGGGCCCGACCGCGCGCACCTTGACCGGGGCGACCCGCAGGAGCGCAAGTTCGACCGGGCCCGGCGCCGGAACGAGGACGTCCCGGGTGAGGACATGACCGTAGGCGCAGGCAAAGCCCAGGTCGTAACGTCCGGTCGCCGGCAGGTGGAACTCCAGTTCCTGCGTGCCCGGCGCGACGCCGACGCGGGGGACCTGCCAGTCCTCATCGGTTCCCGCGCGGCCGCCGGGCAGGGCGTAGACGCAGTTGTCGTTGTCGACGAGCCACTCGGCGGGGATCCCGACCAGGCGCACGCGCACGCTCGCCCCCGCGCCCGGGAGCGTGGGCAGCGGCTCCGGGCCCACAACGGCTTCCGCGCCCGTCACGTCGGCCGCGGGGGAGGGTGCCGGCCCGGGGTGGGTGGCCGGCGCGGGGGCGCCGGCGGGCTCCACTCCCTCCAGGGCCGGGCCCTCCAGGGGCGCGGACGCGACGGACCCGGCGCGCGGGCGGGCGGGCCCCTCGGCCACGCCGCGCGGCGGGCCGTCCGGGCTCGCCGTCAGCCAGAAGACGAGCGCCGCGGCGCAAAGGACCAGGAGCAGGGGTCCGAGCCCTGGGCGTAGCCGCGCGCGGGCCCGCGCGAAGGCGCCGGGTGCGCCAGGGGACCCGGACACCCGCCGATCAACCCTTCGGGCCGAAGGCGGCGCGAAGCATCGCCGCGTCAAAGCCCGCCGGGGCCTCGCCCTGGGTCGCCATCCGATACAACGCGGCGACGTAGATGCCCTGCAGCGCGCTGCTCACGATCATCACCAGCAGCACGCCCAGCACGCCGATCACGACGCCGGGCAGCACGAGGCCCGCCCCCGCCAGGGCGCCGGCGAAGGCGACCACGGCCAGCGTGGCCAGGAAGGTGATGAGGCCGATGCCGGCCGAGCCCACGACGGTCTCGCCCCAGGTCTGCTTGAAGAGCCCCCAGGAGCGGCCGAAGGAGTCGCGCAGCCCCCGCCCCTCCACGATGATCACGGGGGCCATGAAGAAGGTGGCGAGCGACCAGGCGACGCCGATCAGGCCGTACAGGATGCGGCCCAGCACCTCGCTGCGCTCCTGCAGGGCCTTCAGGATCCAGCCGATCGTGCCCGCGACGATCCCCCAGACCACGATCGTCCCCAGGCGGGCCGACGCCGCGCGCAGCGCGCTGCCCACCGTGGGATCGCCCCCGCGCATGCGTTCCAGGGCGCCGGCGATCACGGCCGTCTGGAAGAAGAAGGCGGCCGTGAAGACCAGGATGTACGAGGAGACGCCCAGCGCGACGAGCGTGCCCTGGCTCAACTCCTCCGTGGACTCAAAGCCCGTAAGCAGCCCGAGCGGCACGAGGTAGCCGAGCACGATCACGAGGATCGAGAGCCCCGAGAGGATCGGCAGGACCATCAACTCCTTGTCCGCCATCAGCACGGACCACGACTGGCGGAACAGGGACCAACTGCGGGAAAGGCTCGGCATGGCGGCTCCTACCGGGCAGGGCGCGGCCCTGCGGGGCCCCCCAGTGTACGGGCGCGGGGCGCGGCGGGCGGGCGGCGCCACCTTGGCGCGCCCCCGGGCGCCGGCGCTGCGGCGCGCCCCCCGCCGCGCGTAGGATCGGCCGCATGGCGCGCCGCCCCGCCCCGCCTTCGGCCTGGCTGCTTGCGGGGCTGCTCGTCGGGTGGCTCGGGGCCTCGCGCGCGCGGCCGGCGCGCGCGGCCGAGGTCCTCACCGTGACCGCGGTCGAGGTGGAGGGGGAGATCCGCGCGGTCCGGCACCTGGACCTCGACGGCGACGGGCGGCCCGACCTGGTCGTGCTGTGGCAGCCCGCCGAAGGCGCGCCGGGCCTTACGGTGCTGCGCTCGCCGCCCAAGGGCCGCGAGGCAGAGTGGTTCGGCCCGGCCTACCGGCACCCCATCGCCCTGGCGGGCGACCTCGCCACGGCGGGGGCGCTGTGCCTGGGGCGCTTTGGGCCGGGGGGCGAGGGACGGCTGCGCTTCCTCGGGCCCGGGGGCGCGGTCGACCTAGACGCCTCGGGGCGGCCCGCGCCGGGCGCGGCTCCCCGGGCGCCGCCCACGCTGCTCGCCCGCAGCGCCGGGCGCCCGCTCGTGCTGTGGGACGGCGTGGCGGACCTGGACGGCGACGGCGTCGAGGAGTGCTGGTTTCCGCTCGCCGCGGGCGAAGGGGCCCTGTTCGTGCTGGGCGGCCGCCCGGAGGGCGACCGGCGCCTTTCCCTCACGCCCACCAACCGGGGCATCTCCGACGGCGCGCACGCCCTGTACCGCTACACCTACGTCCCCAACCTGGTCGCCGCGGACCTGGACGGGGACGGCCGCCGGGAACTCCTCGCGCTCAAGGACGGCCGGCTGCTGGGCTGGGACGCGGCCGGGCCCGCGCCTTCGGGCGGCGTGCTCGAGCCCGGCTTCTCGCTGGCGTTTCCCTTCCTCGAACCCGACCCCACGCTCGGCCCCGAGGAGATGCGCACGCCGCGCCTCCAGATCGCCGACGTGGACGGGGACGGGCGGGCGGACCTGCTCGTGTCGCTGCTGGTCGGCCGGCGCGACCAACTCGGCAGCGTGCGCACGATCCTCTACCACTTCCCGGGGCCGTTTCGCGACGCGACGACCGGCGCGCTCACCAAGCCGCGCGGGCGCATCGACACCGAGTCCGTCGCGCTGCACCCGACCTTCGTGGACCTGGACGGCGACGGGACCCGGGAGTACGTGGGCGACGCGATCCGCGGCACCACGCTGGAACTCCTCGCGCGCATGGCGGGGCGCGACTCGGAGATCCACCTGACGGGCTACGGGCTCGCGGGCCCGGAGAAGACCTTCGCGGCCCGCCCGCTCTTCACCCTCAAGCGCCCCTACGCCTCCTCCGAGGCGATGAGCAACCGCTTCGGCCGCTCGGCCTGGTTCGAGGGCGACTTCGACGGCGACGGGCGCCGCGACCTCCTGGACCTGGGCAACCTCGAACGCGTCGAGATCCTGCGGGGGCGCCCGGCCGAGGACGGCCGCGGCGTCGCGTTCGGACCGGCCCTGTTCGGGCCCCGGGCGCTGGGCGGGCCGCTCGCCGCCGACGCGCGCATCGCCGACCTGGACGGAGACGGAC
>JAPKHB010000146.1 GCA_026647295.1 Planctomycetota bacterium
TCCTCGGCGGGGGTCAGGCGTGCGACCAGTGCGGAAGGCGGCGCTCGAGGAAGGCCTGGAGGCCTTCGACCGGGTCCTCAAGCGCCATCAACCGGTCCAGGTAGAGGGCCTCCAGGCGCTCGATCTGGTCGAGGAAGGCCGCGTGGAACTCGTGGCGCGCGGCGCGCACCGCCATCGCGACCGAGGCGGCGCTCAGCGGCAGGAGGTGCGTGCGCGCCCACGCAAGGGCCGCGGCGTGCGGGTCCTCGGCCAGCGCGTCCACCAGGCCCATCGAAAGGGCCTCGGTCCCCGGGACGCTGCGCCCCGTGAGCAGGAGGTCGTCGGCGCGCGCCTGCCCCACGCGCCGGGGCAGCAGGAACGACGCCACGGGCGCGAACACGCCGAGCTGGATCTCCGGCTGGCCCAGGCGCGCGTCGGGGGCGGCCACGACGTGCTGGCAGAAGGCGGCGAGTTCCAGGCCCCCGCCCAGGCAGTGCCCGCGCACGGCGGCGAGCAGCGGCCGCCCGAGGCGGATCAGGTCGAAGAAGAGGCCGTGGAACTCCGCGAGCATGCCCGCAACCCGCCCGGGCAGGTGTTCCGCAACGCTCGCGCCGTACGAGAAGTTCGGCCCCTCCCCCTCCAGCAGCACGGCGTGCAGCCCGCCCTCGCCGGCGGCCCGCGTCAGCGCCGTTCGAAGGGCCCCGACCATCTCCGCGTCCAGGACGTTGGCCTTGGGCCGGGCGAGCCGGAGCCAGAGCACGCGCCCCTCCTCGAGGCGCTCGGCCAGGACGGGGGGGGCGCTCACGCGGACCGCTCCCGGTGCGCGCCCGCACCGGCGACCGGGACCGCCTCGGGGGGCGCCTCGACGCGCCGCTCCAGCTCGCTGAACGGCCCGGCGACGAAGCCCAGGCTGCGAAACAGGGAGAGCAGGGGGATGTGGTTGCGCCGGACCATGGTGCGCACGAGCGTCACGCCTTCGCGGGCGAAGCGCCGGGTCACCTCTGCGCACAGCCGCGTGGCCAGGCCCCGGCGCTCGCAGGCCGGGTGGACGGCGATCGCGAAGATCCAGCCGCAGCGCTCGCTGCCGAACTCCCAGGCGCGGACCTCGCCGAAGACGAAGCCCATCACGCGCCGCTCGTCGTTCACGGCCACCAGGGCCACGCGCCCCTCCCGGCCGCCGCCCGCGCTGAAGGCGCGCAGGATCCGCGCCCAGTAGTCGGGCTTGGGGCGTCCGGCCCGGATCGCGTCCAGGGCCACGATGCCCTCCAGGTCGGTGCGCCGCGCGGCGCGCAGGTGCAGGGGACGCTCGTTCACGTGCGGGCCCCCGGCGCCGGCGCGGCGGCCGCCGAGGCGGCCGTTGCGCGCGGGATCAGGGCCTCGATCAGCGTCTCGCCCCACGCCTCCCCCCGCGCCAGCCGGCGCCGCAACTCCACGAAGTCCACCTCCCGGCGGCCGCGGGGCCCCTCGTGGAAGGCCCGGAACCCCAGGCGCGCTTCCGTCATCATGTTGAGGGCCAGCCACGCGCGGTTGGTCTCGCGGTTGCGGTCCCAGTGGGCCAACTTGTGCTTGCGCAGCGACTCGAGGGTCTTGGACAGGCATCCGGGCATCGTGAGCAGCAGCCGGGTCGAGAGCGCGGCGACCGCGTCGTCCAGCGGGCCCAGGTCCACGCGCCCCCGGGCCAGGAGTGCCCGGCCTTCGGCGAGCGCCGCGCCGGTCTTGCGCTCGCCGAGCACCTCGCGGCCCCACTCGTCCACGGGGCGGTCGGTCACGACGAGCGGGTTGGCGACGTGGCGCCCGTCCACCGCGAGGGCCGGCGCGATCGAGGTCAGGAGCCCGTAGCGCAGCGCCTGGTGGGCCGTCCAGGTCTCGCACAACGTGCACGACTGCATGGCCCGCTCGATGCCCACGAACAGGGGCAGGAAGTCGGTGGAGCCCCCGTCGGGGGCGGAGCCGTGTTTGGGCCCCGCCTGGCCGAAGACGGCCAGGTCCGAGGCGACCGAGAAGTCGCACGCCATCCCGATCTCCTGCCCCCCGGCGATGCGCATCCCGTTCACCCGGCAGATCACCGGGCGGTCGCAGTGCAGGATGGCCGTCACCATGTCGTTGAACAGCCGCATGTAGCGGGCGTACTCGGCCGGCCGGCCGGCGTACACCTCCGCGTACTCCTGGGTGTTTCCGCCGGTGCAGAAGGCGCGCGTCCCCGTGCCCGTGAAGACCACGCAGTTGACGTCGCGTTCCTCGCTCGCCCGCCGGAAGGCCAGGATCACCCCCTTCACCATCTCGGTCGTGTAGCTGTTGAGTTGGTCGGGGTTGTCCAGGTGGATCCAGACGTCGAAGAGGTCCTCGACGGGGTGGCCGTCGGGCCCGCGCACGGGCCGGCGCTCGTACCGGACGCCGGGCGTCTCGCGCGGTTCGACCAGCAGATGGGATCGGGTCTCGGACATGGCGGCTCCTGCGGGGGGTCGGGCGCCCGGGCCCCGGGGGGGGCCGCGGCGCCGGTCAGGGGATCAGCACGACACGCTCGCGCACGCGGTGGGTCCGGATCTCCTCCAGCGCCTCGTTCACGCCGGCGAGCGGCCGGCGCACGATGAAGGGCTCGATCGCGACCCGCCCGTCGAGCACGAGCGCCAAGGCCTCGGGGTACAGCGCCGGCAGGCAGCCCCAGCAGCCCTCCGCGCGCGCGTCGAAGGCCATGAGGTGCGAGATGGGCACCTCGGCGCGGTGCGGCGTGTAGCCGACGACGCCCAGGTACGCGCCGGGCACGAGCAGGCCGAAGGCGGTCTGCTGGCCCGCGGGCGTCCCGCTGGTCTCGAACACCTTCCACTCCGTCTCCGGCCGGCCGCGGCCGCGGGCGAAGGCGCGCACGGCCTTCTTGAGGGCCCGCGCGTCGGCGGCGCGGGCGTCCAACGTGAGGTCGGCCCCGTACGCCGCGAGGCGTTCCAGGCGTTCGGGGCTCACGTCGATGGCGACCGTCGCCGCGCCCAGCGCGTGCGCGATCTGGACGCCGAAGCCGCCGACCCCGCCCACGCCGACGAACACCGCCACGTCGCCCGGTCGCAGGCCGCTGCGGACGATGCTCTGATAGGGCGTCGTGATCGCGTCGGCGACCACGGCCAGGGCGCTCAAGTCAAACGGCGCGGCGGTGGCCGGCACCGGGCAAAGGCCGCGCGCCGGGACGCGCACGTGCGAGGCAAAGCCCCCGTCCAGGTCGTTGCCCGGAAACACCTGGCGCGCGCAGATGCTGCCGCGGCCCCGGGCGCAGGCGTCACAGGCCCCGCAGGGGATCACGGCCGGTACGACGACCGCGCGGCCGACCCAGGCTTCGGCCCCCGGGCCGGCGGCGACGACGCGCCCGCTGATCTCGTGCCCGAGGATGAGGGGCAGGGAATGGCGCGTCGGGACGCCCTCGTCGAGGAAGCCAAGATCCGTGTGGCACACCCCGCAGCCGGCGACCTGGACGAGCACCTCGCCCGCGCCGGGCGCCTCGAGGGGGCGGCGGACCGGGCGCAGCGGCGCGCCCACCGCGTGCATCTCCCACCCGGCGAGTTCCCCGGGCGCCGCCGCAGGAAAGGCGTCGGGGCGGAGGTTCGGCCCTAGACCCGGGGGACTCGGCACGGAGTGGCTCCCTGGCGGAAAGAGGTATTTCAGTACCAGAATACCTGTTCTGCCGGGGCCCTGCAACTGGACTTTTCCAAGGCGCCTAAAACCGTCCTAAGTCGTTGTCCCCTGCCGACTTAGGAGCGTCTTGAGGCTGATCGACCGGAGCGTCGCGTCGATCTGCTCGCCCAACTCCATGAAGATGTCGTGCATGGCGCAGACCTCGGCCGGGGGGCACCCCGGGGCGGCCCCGCTGAACAGGCACAGCGCCCGGCGTTCGGGTCCTCCCTCAAAGAGGTCCACGATCTCGTGCAGCGTGACGGCGTTGGGCGCCCGGGCGAGCCGATGCCCCCCGCCCACCCCCCGCGTGGCCTCCACGATCCCGGCCCGGGCCAGTTGCTGGAGCACCTTGACCAGGTGGTGGCCCGACGCCTCGAAGCGCTCGCACAGTTGCGCGGCGGTGAGCGGCTCGGGCCAGGCCCGGGCGAGTTCCATCGCCGCGTAGAGCCCGATCATCGTGGCCTTCTGGAACTTGAGCATTGCCGTACGGTGCCTGGCTCCCGCCGGCCATCGTACGGCGCCGGAAGCCCGTCCGCAATCCCGGGCGGCGCGCGCAGGTCAGCGCCCCGCGCGCAGGCGCCGCGCCTCGGCCTTGAGTTCCTCGAGGCCCGCCTTGAGGCGGGCGAGGCCCAGCCAGTGCGTGTAGTCCGGGCTCTGGTGGTAGGCGCCCTTGAACGTGATGGCGTGGGCGAACTTGGCCAGGTCGAAGAAGATGCGCTCCGCCTCGCTCTGGTTCTCGTAGAGCATCGGGCCCCCGAGCACGAGGGCGTGCCCGGCCGTGGGGTGCGCGGGGCGTTCCTCGGGCGGCGGGTCGAGCAGGCCTTCGGCGTGGAGCGCCTCCACCAGCCGGCGGGCTTCCAGCACGAGGCGGTCGGCCTCGCGCTTGATCTCGTCGGCGTCCTCGAGCGCGGCGCGGGCCTGGCGGGGCGTGTGGCAGGGCAGGCAGCGCCCGAGCATCGCCTCCCGCTCCGCCGCCGCCGTCTCGGCGCGGATGCGCTTCATCGGGATGGGCATCGCCTCGCCCTCGAGCACCGCCCCGCTTCCGGATCGGCCGATCGTGATCCCCCCGCTCACGTCGTGCGTGCCGCGGGGCATGTGGCAGGTGGCGCAGGTGGGCGCCTGGCGCTCGTCGCCCGTCGCGCGGTACACCAGCCCGTGCAGCGACGACTCCCAGGCCTCGATGTGCGGGTGGTCCGGGCCCATGTGGCACACGCCGCAGGCCTCGGGCCGGCGCGCGTCGGCGGCGCTGTGGCGGTGGGCGCCGTGGCAGCCGTTGCAACGCCCCTCGTCCCCGCGGCCCATGTCGTGGCAGCCCATGCACCCGCGGCGCTGCATGGCCGGGACCTGCGCGAGGAGGCGGGCGTTGCCCACCGCCCCTTCCCGCGCGCGCCCGTGGGCGCTCGCCAGGAACTCCTGCGTCTGGCGCTCGTGGCAGGGGGCGCAGCGCGACGCGGGGACGCGCCCGCGCTCGGCGAAGATGGCCTCGTGGTCGGAGCCGTGGCAGTCCTCGCAGCGCACGCCCGCCTGGGCGTGCGCGCTCGCGTCCCATTGGGCGAGCAGACCCGGTTGCCGGTCCCGGTGGCAGGTCGCGCACTCCCCCTCCAGGTTGCGGGGGACCGCCGCCGCGCCGGCGCCCCCGGGGGGTGCGCCGGGCGGGGGGGCGGTGCGCCCGGGCCCCGCGCCCGAGGCGCCGGAGGGTGGCGCCGCGGGCGGGGGCCCGGCGGCGGGTCCGGGCTGGGACGGCCCCTCCCGCAGCGCCAGGGCCACGGCGCCCAGGCCGAGCAGGAGCAGGAGGGCAGCGATCGCGCGCATGGGGGCTCCTAGCGGGTGGCGCGCAGCCGCGCGAGCATCTGTTCCACCGGAATGCGCGCGGGGCCCGGCGCCAGGCGCTCCAGCGCCGCCTGGAGCATCACCCGCGCGAGGTCGGCCCGCCCGCCCGTGATCTCGGCCGCGACCGCGGCCTGGAACGCGGCCGGGGCGAGCCGCCCGCGGGCGAGCGCCCGCCCGTGGGCCTCGGCCCAGCGGACGGTGGCCAGGCGCACCGCGTCGCCGTCGTGCAGGCGTTCGTAGGCTTGGATGAGCAGGGCCCACCCCTCGGTGCGGTCGGGCTCGACGCCCAGGGCCTGCGTGAGGTGCTCGACCGCGGCCTCGCAGCGCCCGGCGGCCACCTCGGCCGCCGCCAGCCGCAACCGGGCGCCCGCGGCGCCCCGCACCTGGCGCACGAACACGCCCAGGTCCTCGCGCTGCTCCGGCGTCAGGTCCTCACCCAGCCCCCCCCGCTCGCCCAGCAGCGCGAGCGCCTGCCCCCGGATCCGCGGGTGCGCGTCGCCACGGGCGACCTCGAGCCAGCGCAGGGCGTCGGGCGCGCGCGCCGCGAGGACGAGGCCGTGCAGGCGGACCTCGGCCACGGGGTCCTGGAGCAGCCGGCCCAGGTCGCCGAGGAGTTCCCCGGCCCGGGCCCGGATCCACGGGTCGGGGTGGATCTGGGCGGCGGCCAGGTCCTCGCGCCCCGCTCCGGCACGCTCCTCCGCCAGCGCCAGGGCCACGACGGCCTGGTGCGTCGCGGCGTCGGGTTCCCCCCACCACCCGGCGTAGGCGCGCACCGCCCAGGCCTTGTCCCGGTCGGCGTGACAGGCGGTGCACGCGTCGCGCACCGCCGCCCCGTGGGGAAGGGGCGACCCGATCCGGTGGTCGCGCTGGTGCGCCATCACGCCGTCGAGCAACTGGGGCATGTGGCAGGCCACGCAGCGCGCCCCGGCGCTGGCCGGCGGGTGATGATGGTGGGCTCGCGCGGCGTGGTCCTCGTGGCAGCGCGTGCACAGCGCGTCTGCGTGCGCGAACGGGCGCCGCCCCGGCCCGTGCGGGTCGTGGCAGCCCGTGCAGGTGAGCCCGCCCCGGGTGTAGCAGGGGCTGCGCGAGAAGGCGGCGTACTGGTAGCCCTGCCCGAGCGAGGTGCCGTCGGGCGTCTGGCGGGCGTCGGTCTGGAGCGAGCCCACGAAGTGGACCGCGTCGGCCAGGCCGAAGTCTCCCGCCGCCGGCGGGCCGCCGTGGCAGCGTGCGCACAGGGCGACGGCCTGGGCGGCAGGCAGGGACTCCAAGCGGGGCATGTGGACGGGTTCGGCGTCCAGCCGCCGCCAGGACTCGGCGTGGGCCAGCCCCGGCCCGTGGCAGGCCTCGCAGTCGATCGCCGCGTCGCGCCAGCCCGAGCGCAGCCGACCGCTCACCAGGTCGATCGCCACGCTCGGACCGGAGGTGTGGCAGCCGGCGCATTGGGTGTCGAAGTCGCGCCCCGCGACCATCGCCTCCGTCATCGCGGGACGGTCCCCCCGCGGGCCGGCGATCGCCTCCAACACCTCGGTGACCGGGCGCCAGCGGGTCTCGCGCAGATCCAGGCACTGCGGAAGGATCCGGTGCCAGCCCTCCGCGTCGCGCTTGAGGTAGGCCTGCATCCACACCGAGCCCACGGCGAGGTCGGCCCCGCCCAGCGGCGTGCCCCGCGCCACGGCGTGCCGCCCGTGCGGAGATTCCCCCCAGGCGTGCGCCGTTTCGCGGTGGCAGGATTCGCAGGTCGCTCGTCCTGCGTACCCTTGCGCAAGCACCGGCGGCAAGGGGGGCGGCGGGGCCGGCCCGCGCGGCGGGACCGCGGAACGCGGCAGGCCGACGAAGAGCCACAGGGCCCCGAGGATCACCAGCAGCAACGGCAGGGCGGTCCTCATCGGGGGGGCGCGCCGTCTGCGCGCGCCGGGAAGTTGAACGCGCCCGACGCCCGGGCCTTCCCGGCCCGGCGCACCCGGCGCCGCACGCGCCACCCGACCCACCGGCGCGCCGCCCGCCACTGGAGGCGCCGAAGCGGCCAGCGCCCCCGCTCGCCGGGCGGGAGCAGCCAGCGGCACTCCTCGGGCGTGAGCACGATCGACACGCGTACGCCGGGCGCGACGCCCACGGGCAGCCCCGCCTCCATCGTGCGCCGGTACAGGTGCTCGAACACCGGCCGCAGGGCCGCGACGCGCGGGGGAGGTAGGTGCTGGTAGGCCGTGCCGGCCACGGGCCGGAACACGCACACCGTGGGCACGGCGCCGACCCCGACCAGCCAGTCGATCGCCGCCTGGGAGCCCTCCGGCGCCTCCAGGCCCGCGATCAGCTCCCCGTTGGTGGTGGCAAAGCGCACGACGCGCGCGCAGTGCTCGATGGCCGCGAGGTAGGTGCCCAGCGGCGCGCGGCGGCTCTTGCCCGGGCAGACCTCGCGGAAGCGGTCCTCGTCCCAGATCTCGAAGCACAACGACACGTTGTCGACCCCCCAGTCGGCCACCTCCCGGTACGCCTCCAGGTCGGCGAGCGGCGGGATCTGCAGGCCGAGCAGAAGGCCCGTCTCCTCGCGCAGCGCCCGCATCAGGGGGCCGTAGGTCTCCCGGTAGCGGCCCCGGTCGTCGAAGCCCCCGTTCACGTGCACGAACGTGATGCCCAGCTCCGCCCGGGCCGCCCACGCGGTCTCGACCACGTCGCGGATGCCCTTGCCCAGGCGCTCGTCTCCGGCCACCACGTTCTCGCCGATGGAGCAGAAGCGGCAGGTCTCCTCGTCGGAGCGCGACCAGTTGGCGCACAGCGGGCCGAAGTACACCCCGAGGTAGGTGCCCTGGATGACCCCGACGCTGCCCATCCGCCGGCCGCTCAAGGTCAGCCGGTCGTAGAACGCGGGGGGACCCGGCACCGCCACGGGGCCGAGCGTCCGCCCCGCGTGGCGCAGTTCGTAGCCGCCGGCCTGGCTGCCGTGCAGGGTGTAGGGGCTCTCGCGCGCGAAGGGCTCGACGACCGGGGCGTTCACCCACACCGCCCCCGGCCCGGGCAAACGCAGCTCCAGGCCGCTGCCGAGCCCGGAGCGCATGCGGCGCAGGCCCGCCGCGCCCGAGAGGTCGCAGTCCGGGGCCAGCCGCAGGCCCTCGCAGAAGAGCTCGAGCTTGATGAGCCCGGGGTTGGGGCGGCCGCCCTCCAGGCGCTCGGCAACGCGGCCCATCACACCGTCCGCGAGTAGCGCGGCGGGCCCGGCGCGTCGACCGGCGCGGCCAGGCGCGCGTCGAAGGCCATCGCGACGTTGCGCACGAAGAGCCGCCCGAGCGGCGAATCCGGGCCGGTCACCCGCCAGCGGCAGCGCCGCGGTCAGCCCGGAGTCGTCGCGCAGCTCGAGCAGCAGTGCGACCAGCAGGCTCGTGGCGCGCGCGGCGCCCGACGACTCGCGGACCGCGCGCGCGTGCGGTTCGAGCAGCGTCTCGGTGATGGCGAAGTGCGCGGTCCTGCACAGCACT
>JAPKHB010000147.1 GCA_026647295.1 Planctomycetota bacterium
CCCTTCTCGTCAAATGCGCGGAGGAAACGGCTCTCCCCGCCGGGGCGGCGCTTGCCGTGGACCGCGAGGCGTTTGCACGCAGGGTGACGGAAAAGATTTCGGCTCACCCGAACATTGAGTTGATCCGTTGGTGCTGGCCAACGGCGTCTTCGACCTGCTGCACGTGGGCCACGTGCGCATGCTGGCCGCCGCGCGCGCGCTGGGCGACTGCCTGGTGGTGGCGGTGAACGGCGACGCTTCCGTGCGGGCCGCGCGGGGGCCCGGGCGGCCGCTCGTGCCGGCGCGCGAGCGGGCCGAGTTGCTGGCCGCGCTGGCCGTGGTGGACCACGTCGTCGTGTTCGACGAGCCCGACGTGGGCGCGCTGCTAGAGCGCCTGCGCCCCGACGTCCACGCCAAGGGCCGGGACTACGCGGAGGCGACGCTGCCGGAGCGGGCGCTGGGCGCGCGCCTGGGCGTCGAGGCGGCCTTCGTGGGCGACGAGAAGCGCCACTCCACCAGCGCGCTGCTGCGCGCCGCCGCCCAGCGGGCCGAGCCCCCGGACCGGATGCGGCCGGAGTCCGGCCCCGGGCACCGCGGCTTCGTGCAGCGGCGCCGGCGGGCGGCGCTGGCCCGGGCCGGCTGGCTCGACCTCGCGCGGCTCGTGGGGGTCGAGGACGGAGAGGTGGTCGAGCGGGGGACGGGGCGTTTCGTGCGCCGGCTCGTCCTGCTCGGCCGCACCGTGTACCTCAAGGTCGGCGACCCGCTTCAGCGGCGCCGCAGCCCGATCCTGGAACTCCAGCACAACCTCGCGCTCCGCGCGGCCGGCTTCCGCGCGCCGGAGCCCTGGCTCGCGCTGGAGGGCCGGGTGGGCGGCCGCCCGGTGGGGGCGCTCGTGCTCGCCGAGGCCCCCGGGCCCGCGCTGGACGTCTGGGCCCGCACGGTGTTGCCGGGGCTCTCGGCGGCGGAGCAGCGCGCGGCCGCCGACGGGTTGGGCGGCTGCCTGCGCGCGCTGCACACGGCGCGCTTCTATCCGCGGGACCTCACCGCCTGGCACGTCGTGGTGGACGGCAGCCCCGCGGCCGGGGCGCGGGACCTCGTGTTCCTCGACCTGATGCGCCTGGAGCGCGGCGGCCCGCGGCCCGCGCCACGCCGCGCGGCCCGTGGGCTCGCGGCGCTCTCGCTCTCGCTGGCGGGCGGCGTGCCCGCGCGCCTCGAGTGGCGCACGCTGCGGGCCTACCTGGGCGGCACGCTCGCCGGGGCGCGGCCCTGGCTGCGCCGCCTCACGCGCGCCCGCGCGCGCCTGCGCCGGAAGGGCACGTTCCGCACGCCCCGCTGATCCCCCCGCCGGCCCGTCGGGGCCCCCCGGGCCCGCGTCGCGCACCGGCACCCATCGGAAGCGGCCGACGGGCCCCTAGGCCTGCGTGCCCGGGCCGCTCCCGCCGGAGCCTGCGTTCGAGATGGCGGCGGATCCCGGCGCGGCCCTCTCGCGCGCGGCGCCCCCCCCTCCCCCCGGGCACCGGCCGGTGGGGAGGGGCCGGTCGAGCGCAGCCGGTGCCGGAGCGCGGATCCGAAATCCGGCAGCCATCCCCTTGCCTCGAACCCTCGAATGACGCACCGGAGCCGCGCTCCGTGCGCACGCGGGGGGGACGCCGCCCGCGGCCGGCTTCGCACGGCCGGGGCGGCGGCCGCAGGCCGTGAGCGAGCGGAGCGAGCCGAACGGGCCGGCGCCGAAGGCCCTGGGCGAGGGAGCGCAGCGACGGAGTCGAAGGGGTGAAGGCGTGAAGCCCTACGGGGTGACGGGCCTGGCGGGGCGGACGCCGAGGAAGGTGTCATGAGAGCCCGGGGCGTAGGCGTGCCGAACCGTACAGCGCGCGAACTTGGCGACATGATACCAAGTCCCGCCCCGGATGGCGCGGACGCCGGAGCCTTGCAGCACCAGGGGGTCAGTTACGGGTCCACGTCCATATGTGCCCGGGTGGTCACGACACCACTCCCCGACATTCCCGTGCACATCATGGAGCCCGAACGGATTGGGCGCGAACGACCCGACCGGCGCGTGAACCGCGTGTCCGTCGTCCACCTCGGCCGTGATCGTGAAGGCCTCGCTCCCGTGGCCCTTCAGCCACGCATCGGCGATGTTGGCGTGTCCCTGGAGCGAGGCGGGCTCGGGGCCGGGGTACCACCGGCTGTCTGTCCCCGCCCGGCACGCGTACTCCCACTGCGCCTCGGTCGGCAGCACCAGCCGGCTTCGCGGGAGCCAGCGGTCGCAGTCCTCCCACGAGACCCGCTCGACCGGGTTCCTTGCCGTGAGCGGAATGTCCCCGACGGTCTGCCCCGCCTTGTATGTGCTCGGGTCCAGCCCCTCGGTCAGCGCCTTCCACTGCGCCTGCGTCACCTCGTGCTTGGCCAGGAAGAAGGGCGAGAGCGCCACCTCGTGGACGGGCCACTCAAGTTTCTCGGCCTCCGGATCGTAGTTCGGCCCGCGCGGATCCTCCTTCTGCGCGCCCATCCTGAAGGTCCCGCCCGGGATCAGCACCAATACGATCGCCGCGTCCTCCTCGTAGGCGAGCCGCTTCGACTCCGGGTCGCGCGTCGGGACCGACCCCGAGCCCAGGTGGGCGAACTCGAACAGTTCCGAGTCCGGGTCGGAGCCGAGCGGCACGAGCCCGAGTTGCAACGCGATCCGAAGGCCCCCGTACTTGTGCGAGGCCGCGATCGCCTCGATCGTCGCATCCCAGGCCTCGGCGTGTTCGCCCAGCGAGCGCGACTCCAGCGTGGTCACGAAGGCGTGCCGGCGCTCGACCTTCGAAAGTGCCCCCTCGCCGTGGCCGCCGCCGTCGAGCGCGTCCAGCCCCGCGAGCAGGTCCACCAGGACCTGGTGCTGCCAGTCCACCTGTGGGTCGGCGAAGGTCCATGTGCGCCGCTCGGAAAGGCCCGCCTCGAGCCGCACGATCTCCTCCCGGATCCGCTGGGCCTGCTCGGCCAGGGCCTGGCGCTTCGCTTCGGCGTCCGCGCCCGTCAGGGCGGCGACCTCCACTTCGAGCGCCTCCAGGCGTACCCTTTCGGCCTCGATCTGGCGTCGCTCGTCCGCGTGATCGCGCTCCCGCTGGGCGTCACCGTAGGGCAGCGCACCTTCCCGGATCGACGCCAACCGTTTGCGGTGGTCGTCCCGGTTGCGCAGGACCTCTTTCGCCCGCGCGATCCACCTGGCCATCGCCTCGGCCCGCCCGGGCTCCAGCGGCCAGAGCCGATCGACCTCGTCCACCAGGTCGCGGACCTTCTTCGCGTCCGCGAGCCGCAGGACATCGTCGAGCGCCTGGGTCTTCGCGTTGCGTTCCTGTTCGACCAACGCAAGTGCCCGCCCCTTCTCGTCGCGCTCCCGCTCCGCGCGCCGGGCGCTCTCCTCGGCCTCCGACTGCTTGCGCAGCGCAAGGAGCGCGCCGCCCGTGGCCAGGAGCGCCAGGGCGGCGATCGCCGCGACCGCCGCGCGCTTCACCGCGCGGACGCGCCGGGCCTGGCGCACCGCCGCGTCCAGGTAGGCCCGTTCGCGCTCCTCGAGGTCAAAGCCCGAGCCCGGGAGCAGTTGCGCCCCCTCGACGTCCCGGCCGCGCCAGTACTCCCAGCGCTTGGGTCGCCCGGCCGCCGCCCAGCGCGCCGCCTCGGCGCGCAGCCGCGACTGGATCTTGAGGAGTTCGGCCTCCGCCTCGATCTGGCGCGCGGCCTTCTCCCAGCGGCGCAGCACCGCCTCGTGCGCCACGGCCACCGTCTCGCCGGCCGCCGAACCCTCCGCCACCAGCAGCCGCGCCCGGATGAAGGCGTCCACGAAGGCCCGGGCGCCCGCGCTCTGCGTCACCAGGACCTTGGCCGCGCGCCGCGCCGTGGCCCGGACCTCCGACCCCTCGGCCACGTCCACCAGCGCCCGCAGCACGCGCGGAAACGCGCCTTGCGCCTCCGCGTCCAGCGCCGCCCACGTCGCGTCGGCGTGCCGTCCGATCGCGCCCTCCAGGCCCCCCAGGGCGGCGTAGGCCGCAAACGTCAGCGTGCCGTCGGACCGCGCGGCCTCCAGGCGCGTGAGCGCGTGCTGGAGCAGCGGGAGCGCGTCCCGGCTCCGGCGCGCCTCGGACACCAGGATCGCGTCCAGGGACCTTCCCGTGGCCTCCTCCCGCTCGTAGGCAAGTCCGGCCATCGCGGCGGGCAGCCGCACGATCTCGGCCACCTCCTCCTCGTCCGGCGCCTCCAGGAGGTAGCGCCCGTCGCCCTCCTCCAGGCGCGTGAGCGCCGGGACGTCCAGGAGCGCCGGGTAGAAGTCGCTTCGAAGCGTTGCCAGCACCCACACCAGCCCGCTTCGGGCCAGGGCTTCCAGGACCGCCGCGAAGGCCTGGCGGTCGCTGTCGGTGACGCCCTCGCGCGTGAAGGCCTCCTCCATCTGGTCCACCAGGAGCACGAGCCGGGCGGGGGGCGGCTCCCCGCCGCCTGCCTGCGCGCGCGCCGCCCGCCCCAGCGCCCCGCGCACGTCGTTGACGGCCGCCTCGGGGCTCTTCGCCCAGGCGCGGCAGAGCGCCACCGGCGCCCCTTGCAGGGCAAGGTCGGGCAGGGCGTCGGCTTGCGCCAGCCCGGCCGCCAGGGCCTCCAGCGGGGTCGGCCCGTCCCCCGGCCGCACGATCGCCCGGCGGCACAGCCCCGTGGTGACCTCGGGCTCGGCCACCCAGGGGCCGATCAGCCGCGGGAGCAGGCCGGCGCGGGCGAGCGACGACTTCCCGCTTCCGCTCGCGCCCAGGACCAGCACGAAGGCCCGGCCCGCGCGGATCTGCCGCGCCAGGGCCTCCCGCACGTCCTCGATCGCGCGCCGGCGCCCGAAGAACACGCGGGCGTGCTCGGCCTCGAAGGGCTCAAGCCCCCGGAACGGGGAGCCAGACCACGTGACCTCCACCGGCCGGCCCTGCAGCCGCTCCAGCAACTCCTCGCGCAGGTGGGCGCGGAGTTTCTGGCCGAACTCCGAAGGGCCCGCAAAGACGTGGTAGGAGCCGCTGAAGGAGAGATCGTCATGCGCCTGGAAATGGCGCTGGAAGAACGCCTGGACGGCCGCCCAGTCCGCCACCGCCCGCTGGGCCTTCGTGGGATCGCTCACCGCCACCTGGGGTGGATCGCTGCGCCGGTAGACCAGGACGTGCGGCGTGCCCCGGTCGCGATGGGCGCGCACGGCGTCGGCAAACTCCCACTCCGTGCCGGTCGGGCGGCGACCGTCCTCCAGCGCAAAGCCCGGCGAGAGCGGCGTCCCGAGCCGGGCCCACAGGATGAAGACGGCCAGGTCGGCGGCCGACGGGGGGGCCCGCCGGTCGATCTCCTCCTGGAAGCCGGCCGTGGCCAGCAGGGCCATCTGCTCCCACAGGATGGGCACCAGAACGAGGCGCCCCTGGAACTCGACCTGCAGTTCGCGGATCACGCTCAAGGCGACGTTGCGTTCCTCCGCCACGTCGCCCGGCGAGGAGACGAAGATCCGGAGCCGGGGGATCGGAATCCCTTCGTCCTTGGCCGCCACGCGCTCCTCCACCGCCCCAACGCGCTCGCGCCAGACCCTATCCGGCCCCCCCGCGGCCCGCAACGGCCCCAGAGCCGTCCGCCGGGCCGCTGCCGGCAACGCACCGCCCCCCCCCGGTTGCGCCCGGCGGGGGCCAGGCGGTCTCCAGGCTCGCGTTCGGATGGGCGCCATGGGCCGCATGTGTAGTCGATCGACGACTTTGACGTTTGTCGCCGATCGGCGATATGCTAGGATGTCGTCGATCGCTTGCTTGGAGGCCTGCCATGCGCCTGCGCACCGCCACGGACGTCGGAGCCGCCATCCGCCAGCGGCGGAAGGTCGTCGGTTGGGACCAGGGGACCCTGGCCGAGCGGGCCGGCGTGAGTCGCCAGTGGGTCGTGGAGGTCGAGAAGGGGAAACCACGGGCGGCGCTGCGGCTCGTGCTTCGCACCCTGGAAGTCCTGGGGGTGGAACTCTGGACGGAAGCGCCGTCGCCTGGGTCCGCGCGCGGGGCACTCCCCGGCGCCGGGGTCGACCTGCAACGCGTGCTCGACGCCCATCGGGGTCCTGGGAAGCGGTTGCGATGAGCGCCAAGGAACTCGTCGCCGTGCTGTGGGGGACCGAGGCGGGTCGCGTCATCGCGGACCGGAGCGGGCGCTACCGGTTCGTCTACGACGACGCCTGGCGGGGTCGTCGGGACGCCGTGCCCCTTTCGCTCTCCATGCCCTTGGCGGCAGTGGACCACCCCTACCGGCGGATTTCGGCCTACCTGTGGGGGCTCCTGCCCGACAACGAGGTCGTGCTGCAGCGCTGGTCGCGCCGATTCCAGGTGTCGGCGCGGAACCCGTTCGCCCTCCTGGCGCACGTCGGGGAGGACTGCGCGGGGGCCGTGCAGTTCGTGCGCCCCGAGCGGATCGAGGCCGTCCGGGGGGAGGGGCCCCCGGAGGTTCAGTGGCTCACGGAGCACGACGTCGCCCAGCGTCTGCGCCGGCTGCGGGAGGACCAGGGCGCGTGGCGCAGCCCGTCGGACACCGGACAGTTCAGTCTCGCGGGTGCGCAGGCCAAGACGGCGCTCCTGTTCGATGGAAGCCGCTACGGGGTACCCCAGGGGCGGACGCCGACCACGCACATCCTCAAGCCCCCGATCCGGGACCTTCCGGGGCACGTGGAGAACGAACACCTCTGCCTCTCGCTGGCCCGGTCGTTGGGGCTCCCGACCGCCCACTCCGAGGTGCGCCGGTTCGAGGACGAGGTCGCGATCGTCGTGACGCGCTACGACCGACTTCGTCCGGGGGACCCGGCGCTCGCGGGCGCGATGGGGGGCGAGGCGCTCTCCAACGCGCATGGGATCGTTCGGCTCCACCAGGAGGACACGTGCCAGGCGCTGGGGGTGCCTCCGACGTCGCAGTACCAGAGCGAAGGAGGCCCCTCCCCACTCGACATCGTCGGGTTGCTGCGCGACCACTCGAACGAACCCGGCGCGGACATCGGGACGTTCGTGGCGGCCCTCGCGTTCCACTGGCTCGTCGCGGGTACGGACGCGCATGCGAAGAACTACTCGGTGCTGATCGGGGCGCGGGGGCAGGTGCGCCTCGCGCCGCTCTACGACCTGGCCAGCGCGCTGGCGTATCCCGAGTGGGACACGCCGCGGCTGCGCCTGGCCATGAAGATCGGCTCGCAGTACCGCCTTTCGGAGATCCAGCCCCGGCACTGGCGCGCGCTCTGGAAGTCGCTTGGCGTCGATGGAGATGCGGCCCTGGCGCGGACGAAGGAGATGGCCGAGCGGCTGCCCTCCCTGGCGGGGGACCTGGGGAAGGCGATGAAGGCCGATGGCCTGGACGCGAAGGTCCTCTCGGCCTTGGTGAAGCGCCTGGCCGAGCGCGCCCGCGCGTGCGCGAAGTTGCTCGCGGCGGGTGGGTAGGCCGCCGGGTCCGCCGGGTCGTCGCCCACGCAGTGAGCCCCCCCCGGTTGCGCCCGGCGGGGGCGGCGGCCATCCGGACGGGCGCGGCCCCGGCGGGTCCGGGTCGCGCTGGCGGTCGTCGCGGCCCCACGCGGGTGCTCCGGCCCGGACCGCCTTCGGGCCCGGCGGGGGCTATGCTCCCCGGGCGATGCCCGCGCGCGCCCCCCCCGCCGGGACCCTGGACGGCCCGCCCGAGGTGCTGGCCCGGCTCGCCGCCCACGGCATCCGCTCCGTGGCCGACGCGCTGGCGCGCTCCGCGACCGTCCGCGTGCTGCCCCGGCGCAGCAACCACCGGCTCGACCTGGACGGCGCGTGCTACCGGCTCAAGTGCGCGCGCGCGCCGCTCGACCCCCCGGCCGAACTCCGGGCGCTGCGCCGGCTGGCGCGCCTGGGCCTGCCCACCGCAAGGGTGGCCTTCTGGGGCGTCGACCCGGCGCTGGGCGGCCTCACCGCGACCTTCGACCTCGCGCCCTTTCGCCCGCTGGACGACCTGCTGCGCGAGGGGCGGCTCGGGCCCCCGGCCCGCCGGCGCACGCTGCGGGCGCTGGCCGCGGCGGTCGCCGACCTGCACGAGGCGGCGCTGCACCACCGCGACCTCTACCTCAACCACGTCTTCGTCGACCCCGCGGGCAGCGGGCGCCTCGCCCTCATCGACCTGGAGCGCGTGGGCGTGCACCGCCGGCCCCTGGGCCGCCGCGTCGTGAAGGACCTGGGCGCCCTGCTGGCCTCGGTGCCGGAGGGCACCGTGACGCCGCTCGAACTCGGCACCTTCCTGCGCGTCTACGGGCTGCGCCGGGCGCTCGGGCCCCGCGCGCTGGCGCGGCTGCTCGCGCGCGTCACCCGCAAGGCCGCGCGCATCGGGGCCCGCACCCCGCGCACGCCGGTGGGGGAGGCCGCGCGCCCGCCCGCCGGGACCCGGCCGTGAAGTTGGGCGTGTTGCTGGACCGGCCGGGCCCGGACGGGGGCGGGGCCGAGCGGCACACCCTCGCCCTGCTCGCGCGCGCGGCCGAGAAGGGCCACGCGACCGCGCTCGCCTTCCTGGACGGCGCCCCGCCCGCCGGCGTCGAGGCCTGGCGCGTCAAGGCCCCGCGCGCGCGGCCCGAGCGCGACGAGGTCTTCGCGCGCGAGGGGGTGGCGCGGCTGCGCGCCGCGGGCTGCGACGTCGTACTCGCCGTGCGCCACGCGCTGGACTGCGACGTCTACCTGCCCCACGGCGGGCTGGTGGACGACGCGCGCGCCGCCCACGACCGCGCCGCCGTGGAGCGCTTCGCCCGCCCGGCCACGGTGGTCGAGCTGCCGAGGGAGCATACGCTGGACGACCTCATCGCGCGCCGCGCCGCCTATCTCACCGACTACCAGGACGCGGCCTACGCCGGGCGCTACCGGGCCCTGGTCGACAAGGTGCGCGCAGCGGAAGCGCC
>JAPKHB010000148.1 GCA_026647295.1 Planctomycetota bacterium
TCTCGCGGTCGAGCGGCGCGCCCAGGAGGGCGTTGCCCGCGACCAGGCCGCCGACCCATGCCGCGGCGCTCGACCCGAGGCCGCGCGCCAGCGGCACGCGGTTCACGCACGCCAGCGCGCAGCCGCGGTAGGCCCGGCCCGCGGCCTCGTAGGCCAGCCGCACCCCGCGGGCCACGACGTTCCGGTCGCCGCCGGCCAGGCGGTCGATCACCTGCTGCGCCGCGCCGGCCTCGTCGATGACGTCGATGGCCTTGTCGGGCAGGTGGCGGTCGCTGACCTCCCGCACTCGGCCTACAGAAGTTCCTGGACGTCGCATTCGTCGATTCGTCCACCTTCCGTGAGACGGCCTTCCAAGACCGCCTTCTCAAGCACCCGACGGCAGCTTCGAAAGAGGCTCGAAGCAGTCTTCTCCTGCGCATGCGCGGCGATCCGCTTGAGTGCCTCCACTGTGAAGGGATACTCATCAGGGTCATCCGCGCTGGTGCGGTGGCCCTTCAACACCGCGCGAAGAAACTCAACGGCCTGCTCCTCGCTCAGCGGCTGAATCTCGATCGGCTCTTGAGTCATCCGCCTCATCACGTGCCTGTCGAGAAGTGCGAAGATGTGGCGGACGTCGCCCGTCATCCCCATCAAGAGGCACAGATTCTCCGGGCAAGCATTGAGGACATCGCGCACGCCCTGGTTGATGCTGATCACCTCGGGCGGCTTGAAGTCATTCAGGATTTCGACTTCATCGAGGAAGAGGTAGAAGGCCTTGTTCCTTCCCAACTCCTCCCCGCTCCTGAGAGCAGAGCTGCCCCGCGTGCAAAGCCGAATGTAGGCGCCGAGGCACTTCGCTGCCGCATACTCATTATCGATCGGTCCCATCATGTCGTACTCACGACAGGCCTCGGCCTTGACCTTCTGGCCAAGAAGGATCTCCGTTGCTGCGGCCCTGTTGAGCTTGACGCCCCTGAGGAGACGCGCCAGTTGGGGAAACGCTGGCGTGATCTCCCCGGACTCGTAGAGCTCGGCCTTGCGCTTCTCGAACTCCTCTGCTCGCGCCTTCGCCTCGGGCGGGACATTCTCATCGATGACGATGTCAAGCCACTCAGCCGTCTCGGCGATGTGCGTGCGGAGCTCGTTCATGATGTGCTGAAACAGGACGACGAAGTTGACTTTTGGCGCCAGGCTGAGCGATGCGAGATAGACGACGGGAGACTCATAGTCGTCTGCTTCAGTCTCTGCGATTAGATGCTGCAGGTAGCGGAGTGCATGGGACTTGCCGGTTCCGATCTCCCCGTGGAGAACTGCGAACTCGGACAGCCCGACTTGGTCAGATCGGCAGGACTTGACCATGTCGAGTAGCTTCCGCTGCAACTCCCCGTACCCGGCCCAGACTGTTACGCGCTCGCCAGGCACGAGCGTGAACGGATTGCGCACGAGTCTTGCGAGCTTGAGGGTGTCACTCATGGTGTTGCTCCGGTCCGTCCTGTGGTCACGGCTTGGATGTTGATCTTGCACCAGTCGGCGTAAGTGAGGGTCCTCGCGTCCGCGAAGATCTCCCGGCCTACTCGACTCTGCGTGTGCTTGACAAGGTCCGGGCTCGCCGTCACCCAGGCGAGTTCAAGCAAACACCGGGCACCAGCCACCTTGCTGCCGAGGGCCGGCATGGTGAAGTTGGTCGACCCCACGATGCCAGAGACCTTGGATTGGCTGTCGGTAAACAGATAGACCTTTGCGTGCACATCCGGGTTCACGTAGACGGTCACGCCCATCTGCTCAAGTTCGTCCAATAGCAGCAGCTTTCGGCGGAACTCCTGCCGCGTGGGCTTCCCGTCCGGCGGCGTTGTCAGGAGGGTAATCGCTGCGCCGTTGGCGCGCTGCCGGCGAAGGAGCGAAGTCATCGTCCCTTGTCCCCAGAAGTCGTAGTCCTGCAGCGTGTATGAGACCAGAGTGGCGCGCTGCAGCGCCTTCGTGGCTCCCAGCCACTGCAGGATCTCAGCGGCTACCTCCGGGCCCGTTAGCGCCACGCACCCGGCCGGCCATCCCACTAGCATCCCTTGACTCATATCGCTCCCTTGAGCGCAATATACCCGCCCTCACCTCGCCGCGCCGAAAGGCGGAACACCTCGGATGAGTAGTTCGCAACCGCTTCGTCCAGTACGGAGTCAAAGGAGGACCGTTCGACCATCTTGCCGTCGGCGCAGGCCAGGGCGGCCACGGCGTGGTACAGGCCATCTACCTCAGCCTCATTGAACCCCCGAACTCGAAGGTGGGGATACAACAGGCGAACAGTCTCGAGGAACTCACCAGCATCAGGGCGCCAGCTGCCCGCGCTGTGGCAGTAGGCCTCCGTGACTGCGCGCCAACAGAGATCGACCCCGCCCACGGGCTCGGGGGTCTCGAGCACCTGGGAGAGGAACGCCGAGACAGGCAGCCAAAGCACCGAAGGGGACGAGCTGTCGCTGTGGCGAAGTCCCTCCCGCTCCAGGAACTGCATGAGGGTCGTACCGGAACGAGTGAGAGCCAAGGTGCCACCTGAAGTAGTCAAGAGACCGAGATCGATCAGCCACTGGCGTCTGGGGACCACCGTGTGCTCAAGGAACCGGATGGCAGGATCGCCACGAGCACACGACTCGCTGGTCTCAGGATAGGCGCGCCGAGGCGCGCCCTTCTTCGATGGGTCGATCGCCTCCTGGAGTGTCCGTTCTGCATCGTCGAGTTCAGCTAACACGAACTTCCGAGCTACTTGACCCAGTATCTCGCGCTCCGCCCAAGATCGCTTGAGGCCGATGATCGCGAGCATACGCTGCAGAAGTTCGTGCCCGGCGTCAGCCACAGTTGTGGTGCCCGATCCTAGAATGTCCAGCAGATTGAGCGAGTACTCGCCATCCGACTCCATGACGAGCAGCAATAGGAGATTGCGCGTGGCAACTTCACAACTTGCAGTCTGCCGGACCGCGTGCATTGCATACCCACGATCAGACGGCGACACCTTCCTTCCGATCCTTAGCACAAGTCCGAGTGCCCTGGCCACGTCGACGATGCCCCGAGCGTACTTGTTCATTTTCAGCTTGGGCGATGTGTCGGGGCGGCGGTTCTCGTGTTCTACGAGCTCACCGACGAGCGCATCTACCGCCGCTGGAGCGATTGCCCACAGGTAGTCGGCGACGCGAGCGAACCGAAAGATGTAGTGCAGTCCATTCGTGTACCCGATGCGCCTGAGGAGCTCACGCTTGAGCCTGCTTCGGTTGCGAGTCAACTCCAGGACGCTTGTCACCGGTTACACCATCACCGGTTCGTCCCCGCCGTGAGCGGTGACACGCGGCCGCATCGCTGCGAGGAATGCGCGGCCTGACTCAGCATCGCCGATCCATGCCTCACCGGTGTCCAGCATGCGAATCAGGCTGCTTGGGTCACTGATCTTCTCGGTGCCTATGGAGACGGTCGAGGGGAAGCGGGCCGGCATGCGGGAGACGGCTGCGTGGATATCTGCGTCAACGACCAGCCGATGCACAAGCAGGAGATCCACCTGACTGATCACGCGAGTATCCACAGCAGAAGGCTGCTGGGTGGCGAGTACGAGCGAGAGCCCAGCATCGCGTCCGCGCTTCACGAATTCGATCAGCGTTGGTTTCGCGGCAGTCTGTGAGTCTGCGGGGCATATCAAGTGCGCCTCATCGATCATCACCCAAACGCCCGCAGGTCGCGCGGGGCCGTCGACAGGGCTGCCTGTGCCGTGGCGGCGCGCGATCTTGAGTCGTGTGTGGTGTTGCCCCATCGTGGACATGATCTTCTTGGAGAGGACGCTCACCACCAATGCCTTGGTTGCATTGTCCAGTTCACGCAGGAGAAAGACGCTCAACCGTCCTGGCGTCAGCAGGTCATCGACAGATGTTCCCTGCCTAGAGAAGAGATTGCTCCCCTCAAGAGCCTGCATTTTCCAGAGGATCGCGTTGCGGGTTTGAAGGTGCGCGTGGTCCTGGAGCTCGACATCGTGTAGGAGGCACGCGATAAGGTCCGGGATGGAGAACTCGGGGGTGGGGGCAATGCGCACGCGGCGGCGCAGGCCCGCCGTTTCTTCCTCCCGCTCATAGCCCTCCTGACTGACCTTACCCAGAACCGACTTCATGCACTGCCCCTGGGGCGTGAATCGGTCGAGCCCAAACAGGCCACACCAGTCATCAAGGTCCAAGTCCATCGCGGAGATGCTGAACTCGAGCACATTTGGAAGGTCCGATGGTTGACCTCTTGGTTTGTAGAGCTGTACTCCTGGTACTGCGGAGGGAGAAAGCCCCCAAACGGAGAGGGCCCGAAGCTGCTGCTCGTCCTCCTTGTTGTCGCGGTCGGGTGCTAGCCCGAGAGTCCAGAACTGGCTTTGCGTGTCAAACAGCACTGTCGTGATCGAGACTGGAAGGGTCGAGACGGCGTGTGACCGGCCGCCGAGTAACAGACCTTCCGCGAGAACACCGAGGTCGTAGCTCTTCCCGCTGCCGCGCTTCCCACAGATGTAGACTACGTGGGGGGTTCGCACGTCTAGCCAGACGTTCGCATCGAAGCGATTCGACACTCGCGTATTCTCAATGCACTTCCCCAGGTAGATGAGGGCATCCGTCTCACCACGCTTCTTGCGCTGACCGATCAACAAGTGCCGGCCTCGTGCCAAGTAGTGCGCGCGGCTAATCGCCTCGGCTACTTCGATTCGCCTGTGGCCATCGATGTGGCCGAGTTCGGGGAGGTCGGTCATCGTGCGTACTCGCTCTCAACAAGGGGAGCAAGGTGTAATCTACTCAACTGATCTTGTTCTCTCAGTCTCTTGGACCCGTTCAGCAGATCCGTCAGGCAATCCGCTCGCGTCCTGTAGCCCGCCGCGTGCGCGTCCGCGGCAGACACGTCGGACACGTTCAAGGCGTCTGTCCCTAGCACCCGTGCCAAGACAAAGGCTGTACCGGCCTGGAGCACTGCGTGGGAGGAGGCAAGGGCCACACTGTTGATCGACAGAATCGCCGCCGGCTGTCCGCGACGCACGCGCCGGATCAGTCCAGAAGACACGCCGATGCGCGGAAGGCGATTCCTCTTGCCTGCTTGAGTTGCCTCTGCTGCGTAGTCAGCGCCGGAAAGCACGCGATGGCGAGTGACACTTCTGAGGTTGAGAACTGTGTCGGGTTGCAGCGCATGCATGAAGCCGGACGCATCGGGAGTGGCTGCGATCACCGTGGCGCCAACTCGCCGGGCGAGCTTCCCGACGTTCTCGGCAACTACGGCTGCGGTTACTGGATCGAGGTTGGTGCAGAACTCGTCGAGGATCCAGATACTCTTGTTCTGCGCTAGGAGCATCGCAAGCATTGCTCGATACTGCTGGCCCGCGCTCAGGTGCGCGAACGGCTTCAAATAGAGGTAGGCCTCGGAGAGGCCAGCAAGGCCAAGCAGGTAGAGACCCTTCTCCACGTCTCCTCGCCCGACTTCATCAATAAGGCTTCGGCTGCCTGCTGGGGGCGCAAATCGTCCGATGCGAGCTCCATGTGGGAACTTGAGTTCGCCGGCAATCCGTGTGGACGAGTTGGCGCGTGCTTGCCGAGCTAGGATGCGAACGAGCGTTGTCTTGCCGGATCCAGAAGCTCCCACGATCAGCAAGACGTGGCCCGGCGGAATCTCCAGGGACAGATCCTTGATGACAGTGGAGACTAGATCGTCAGGTCGGATCCCAAATGCCTGCTGGATGGCATGGTTGCTCCGCGTCTTTCGAATCCGCGTTACGTAGCTCACGGACAAGGCCCGAAGGGAGATGGGGCCGCTCGGTTGAGTGGGCGCGAGTTGTTGGCGCGTGGGTGGTTCAGGCAGGGTCATTGCCTGCAGTCTGTTGGCAAGGAAGTCCTCGGCGGCCGGCGTGATTCCGATCATGTAGTGGGGCTTCGGAAAGCTGAGGACGCCGGCCAACTCTCGGAGATCCGAGATCGGAGAGTTAGATGTGACGTTGCGCAACTTCTCGATGAAGTCGTCGCGATCAAGCCCCATTCGGCGCATGATCGCGAGTGCGCGGTCCTTTCTGGCGACTTGCTGGTCGCAGATTCCACAGGCTTCTTCGAATTCGATCTGCCCACGACGGTGCGAGCCAAACCTGCGCATGAGGTATTCCATGTCGCGAGCGACGCGATGGAGATTCCCCTCTGTGTAGCCAACGAACTGCATGCCGGCGCTCTCGGCGAATGGGACATAGCGAAGCATGTCCGCAGAGATCTCAAGAAACAGAGGCAGGCTGCCTCCGCTTTGCCACCGTTCTCGTGCGAAGCTGCAGGCGTGTCTTACCAGGAGTTGTGCAAGGCCGAGGCCACGGAGCTCGGGATGAACCACAGTGCGAGCAATACGAACAACAACATGTAGATGACGTCGCGTTGTCTTGGCGTTCCATCCCTCCCAGCGTGTGTCCCCGAGGGCGAAGGTGGTGTCAAGGACATCCGCTCGTGCCTTGTTCATCTGGAACGGGGTTGCAAGTTCGATGTACCCGAGAATCATGGGGTAGGAGGGGTGGGGCGATCGGAGGATGACCCGGGAGATCCTGCCGTGGCGCACATGGCCCCTATAGTGGAAGTCAGAGAGCGCGTCGCAGGCTTCCTGCTCCGCGGGCTCGGTCACTTCCTTCGCCAGGACCTCCAAGGTGGAGCCGCCAAGCGTCAGTGTCTCCAGGCGCGCATAGGGCGGGTAGATCTGGGCGCGGCCGTTCTCGCACAGTACGTATGCCGCTCCCCCACGAAGTTCCACCTGGTCTCCCCGCGTCACACAGGCCGAACGAGGCAGCGTGATCCACTGGTCGCCTGGGTTCAGTCGCAGGCGCTTCAGGTGACCCTTCCAGAGCACGCTCTTGACCGTGTGCCGACCCACGGGTTACTCCTCCCGTTCAGAACTGGTGACGCCTCACGTTGGCGGGTGTGTGACTCATGTTCTGCTCCGTTTCACCTGACCGAGGCCCGCTTCACGGCCTGCGCGACCGCGTCCGCGGCCTGGCGAAGCCGATCATCGTCGGTGTGAAGGTACCGCAAGGTCACCACGGATCCGGGACGATGCCCTAGGATCCGCCCGATGGTCGCCACGTCCGTCCCAGCGGCGGCGAGCAACGTCGCTGCTGTGTGGCGCAACTGGTGCCACCCGCCCCGGGGGACCCCGGCGCGGTCGCAGAGGCGGTGGAGGGCCTTGTAGAGGGAGGAGTCGGAGGCGGGGAGGCGGCGGCAGACGCGGCCCGAGCGCTGGCGGTGGCGCGCCAGGACCTCCTGGAGGGGGGCCGAGATCGGAAGCCGGAGCCGCGTGCCGGTCTTGTGGCGCGGGCGGGTGATGAGGCCGGCCTTGAGATCGACCTCCTTCCAGGTGATCGCCCGGAGGTCGGCTCGCGACAGGCCGGAGAGCAGCGCCAGGGCGACCGGGGCCTCCAGGTAGTGGCCGCGGGCGGCGTCAAGGAGCTTGCGGGCCTGCTCGGCTGTGAGGGCCTCCCGCTCGTTGGCAGGGCGGGCGCGCGGGGGCTTGAAGCCCGCCACGAAGTCCCCGCAGACGTAGCCCACGGCGTCGCACCACTTCACGAAGCGGCGGTAGACCCCGAGGGCGTTGCGGACCCGGTACGGGGCCCACTCGCGGTCGTTCAGGAACCCCTCGAGCATCGAGCGGGACCAGTTCGAGAGCAACGTCTCGGTCCACGCGTCCAGGAGGGGGTTCAGCTTGTCGGCGTCGCGCTCGATCGTCCCGTCGCGCCGGCCGGAGGCCTTGAGGTGCCGGAGGTACTCGTCCACGGCGCGGCGGGCGTCGATGGTCCGCTTCTCGCGGCGCGTGGTCTTGCCCGCCTGCATGGCGGCGAGCTCGAACTCGGCCTCCTTCTCGGTGACGGCGCCGAGCTGGCGCGCGCGCACCTTCCCGCCGCGACCGCCCTCGCGCCACTCGATGGACCACGTCGTGATCCCGGACGAGCGTTCGGTGCGAGAGCGGAGCCAGGGCAAGACGGGTGACCTCCGGTGTGGGTCCGCGACACTACCTCGGGCGGGGGACGGCCACGGAAGGGCTTCCCCAGGCGAAACGACCCTCGGTGCCAGGGCCGCGCGCGGGCGCCCGCTCCCCCACCGAGCGGCGCGCCACGCGATCCGGCGTCGATCCGGCGTGGATCGGGCGTCGATCCAGAGCGCGTTCTGCGCCATACCAGCACATGTGCTGGAACGAAGGGATCCCTACGCCGTCGGGGCCGGTGCGGCGCACGAGGCGTCACGCGCGCAAACCCGCATGAACACGGGGTTTACGCGCGTCGCCGTGGGCCGCTCCGGCCCCGCCGCGCGCACGCCGACCCGGTTTCCTAAACCGGGGGTCACGGCCGCCGCGAACATCGCAGGGTGGGCACGTGCGCCGGAGCGCGGCAGCCTCCGGCCCCGTCACGTCCCGCTTGAAAAGGGGGACGCGCAGGGGGTAGCGCGGGCGTGGCGGCGACCCCCTCTCTACGCGAGACCTTGGGGGACTGTCAACACCCCGCCCCCGGCGGCCGGACGGGGCCACCGCAGGGGCCCGCGGCACCTCCTTCGATCGCCCGTCGAGAAACCACTCGCCGCGCCACCGCCCCCCCCGGCGGCGAGCCCCTGGCCGACGCGATCGTCGGGGTGGGCGCCGACAAGGACGGCCGGCCCGACGCCCGGCGCCTGGGGCACTACCTGGGCGCCAAGGTCGGCAGCGTGGTGGGCGGGCTCACCGTCGAGCATCGCGGGGACCGGCAGAAGGTCGCGCAGTGGGGCGTCGCCCAGCGGGCGGGGCCGCGCCGGGAGGCCGGGGGGTAGGGGGGATTGTGGGTATTGTGGGTTCCTTGCGGCGCGTACGCACGCGCGGGGCGGGCGCGCGCGCGCGATAGGCGGTCCGCAGC
>JAPKHB010000149.1 GCA_026647295.1 Planctomycetota bacterium
GGTTCGCCCGAGGCGCCCTGGCGTTCCCGAGGGCGGGGCAGGCCGAGTCCCTGGAGGAGGCCGGGCAGCAGGGCCGCGTATTGGCGAAATGCTGCAATTCGCGGCCATCGCCCAAAACTTGAACGGCCAGGTGTTGAGCGGCAGATCTGTCAATTGGCGCAGTTCGGGCACCTCGAGGTCGAGTTGCGCCCGGGCCCGCTCCAGCGCCGCGGCAAGCGCCACGCCCACGACCCCGAGCAGGAAGGCGACGGCCAGCACGAAGGCCGAGGGCGGACCGAGCCGCGCCGCCAGGAGCATGGCGAGCAGCAGGAAGGCCCCGACGGGCAGGAGCAGCAGCGCGGCGCGCACCAGCCCCAACGTGCGCGGCAACGGGCCGCGATCGACCGCGCCGCGGGCCAGCGCCTCGGCGTAGCGGCGGGCGACGTCCGTCCACAGCAACAGGTCCGTGCCGCGCAGCGCGCCCGTCGCCTCCAGCGTCTCGGCCAGGCGGCGGTACTCCTCCTCCGGCTCGGGCGCGAGCGGGCGCTCGCGGATCTTGCGCTCCACGGCCTCGCGCCAGGCCCGCGCGGCGCTCCGATCCAGCCGCACCCAGGGGAGGAAGAGGCTCGAACCCAGCAGGAGGGCGCCCAGGGCGAGCGCCGGGGCGGCCAGCGAGCGCGGGCGAGGGGGAGCGGTCGTGGCGGCCATCTCGGCCGCCCAGTCTGCCCCGCCGGCCCCGCCGCCGCGGCATTTGGCTTCGCACGGGCCGCGGGCCCCGGCGCCGCCGGCCGGCCGCGGCGGGGGCGGGGCTACGATCTGCGGGGCATGCCCGCGCCCCCACCCCCGCGCGCCATCCGCATCGAGGGCGCCCGCACGCACAACCTCAAGGACCTCACGCTCGCGCTCCCGCGCGACGCGCTCACGGTGGTGTGCGGGGTGAGCGGGTCGGGCAAGTCCTCGCTCGTGCTCGACACCCTGGGCGCGGAGTCGCGCCGCCGCTGGCTGGGCACGCTGGCGCGTCGGGGGGCCGAGGAGATCCCGCGCCCGGACGTGGACCGCATCGAGGGGTTGCCGCCGGCGGTCGTGGCGGGCTTCCGGGCGGCCGCGCCGGGCCGGCGCCACACCCTGGGCACCCTCACCGAGACGACGCACGCGCTGCGGACGCTGTACGCCCGCGCGGGCGAGCCCCAGTGCCCGACCTGCCGCCGGCCGCTGGGCGTGCGCACGCGGGAGGGCATCCTCTCCGACCTCCTCGCCGCGCCGCCCGACACGCGGGTCGTGCTGCTCGCGCCGCGCGGCGCAGGCCCGGGCGCGTGGGAGGCGGCGCGCCGCGCGGGCTTCGTGCGCGCGCGCGTGGGCGCCGGGGCGATCGAGCGCCTCGAGGAACGCGAGGCGGCGACGGTGCCCCCGGACGCGGCGCTCGAGGTGGTGGTCGACCGGCTCGTCGTGCGCGCCGGCGCACGCGAGCGCTTCGCCTCCTCGGTGGACCAGGCGCTCGCGCTCGGGGAAGGGCGCGTGCGGGCGCTCCTGGAGGCGCCGGGGGCGGCGCCGTGCGAGCGGGCCTGGTCGGACCGGCCCTGGTGCGCCGCCTGCGGGCGGGCCTGGCCGCGGCTCGGCCCGGCGCAACTGTCGCCCACCAGCCCGCACGGGGCGTGCCCGCGCTGCGAGGGCCTGGGCGTCGAGCCGCCCCGGCGCCGCGCGACGCGCCGCGCCCCGGCGCCGGACGAGGATCCGCGGCCGTGCCGCGCGTGCGGCGGCGCGCGCCTGGCGCCCTACGGCGCGAGCGTCCGCCTGGAAGGCCACACGCTCCCCGAGGTCGAGGCGTGGCCGCTCGCCGAGGCCGCGCGCTGGCTGGAGGCGCTGCGGCCCGGCGGGCTGGCGGCGCCCGCGCGCGAGGAGGCGCTGGCGCGGCTGGCCTTCCTCCGGGAGGTCGGCATGGGCCACCTCGCGCTCGGGCGGGGCGCGGACACCCTCTCGGCCGGCGAACTCGCGCGCGCGCGGCTGGCGACCGCCTGCGCGGCGCGCATGAGCGGCCTGCTCTACCTCCTGGACGAACCCACGGCCGGGCTGGGCGCCCCGGAGCGCGCGCTCCTGGTCGAGCGCCTGCGGGCGCTGGTGGCCGAGGGCAACACCGTGGTCTGCGTCGAACACGACCTGGACCTCCTCGAGCGCGCCGACCACATCGTGGAACTCGGGCCCGGGCCGGGGGAACGCGGCGGCCGGATCGTGGCCGCCGGCACGCTCGCCGACCTGCGCGCCACGCCCGGCTCCCCCACCGCCGAGGCCCTCGCCCGTCCGCCGCCCGCGCCGCGCACGACGCCGCGTCCCGCCGCCGCGCACATCGCGGTGCGCGGCGCCCGGCGCCATGGGCTCGGGCCGCTGGACTTCGCGGTGCCCGTGCCGGGGCTGACCGTGGTGACCGGCCCGAGCGGGGCGGGCAAGACCGTGCTGCTGCGCGACCTGCTCGGCTACGGCGTGCGCCGCGCGCTCGAGGGCCGCCCCGTCCCGCGCGCGCGCGTGGGCGCGCTCACGGGCGCCGCCGCGGTGGAGCGCGTGGTGCTGGCGGAGGCCCGCGCCCCGCGCCACCCCCGGGCCACGGCGGCCGGCGTGCTGGGCGCGCTCGCGCCGCTGCGGGCGGTGTACGCGCAGACGCTGGAGGCCCGGGCGCGGGGCCTCGGCCCGGCGTGGTTCAGCCCGCACCGTCCGGGCGGGCGCTGCGAGGACTGCCAGGGGACGGGCGAGCGGACGGTGACGCTGCGCGACCTGCCCACCCACCGCATCCCCTGCGAGACCTGCCAGGGCACGCGCTTTCACCCCGAAGCGGCGCGGGTGCGCGTGAAGGGCCTGTCCATCGCCGACGTGCTCGCGCTCACGGTCGAGGAGGCGGCCGGCGTGTTCCGGGACCTGCCCCGGGTCGCGGCCCCGCTGCGCGCCGCGCGGGAGACGGGCCTGGGCCACCTGCGCCTGGGCGAGAGCCCCGCGCGGGTGAGCGGCGGGGAGGCGCTGCGGCTCACCCTGGCCGCCGCGTTGGCCAAGGGCCGCCGCACGCGCACGCTCTACCTGCTGGACGAACCCGCGGCGGGCCTGCACCCCCAGGACGCCGAGCACCTGGCGGCCCTGCTGGTGCGCCTGGGGGCCCGGCACGCCGTCGTGGCCGTCGCCCAGCACGCGCGTTTCGTCAATCGCGCCGACCACCGCATCGCCCTCTGACCCGCTGCGGGGCGCCGCCCGACCGAACCGCCGCGCCTTGCGCCCGTTGGGGCCTTCGGGTCGGGCTCCCTCTGCGCCGCCTCCTCGCGGCCGGCGGCGCCCCCGGCCCGGGAGGTGTGCCATGCGTCGATCGAAGTCAGGGAGGCGCCGCGGCAGGGTGTTCCGGCTGCTGCTCCTTGGGTTCGTGCTGCTCGGGGCCCCGCAGGTCCACGCAGGGGACGCCGAGCCCGCGCTGGGCACGCTGCAGGCCGAGGCGGCGGAGGCCGCCGGCTGCCCCGCCGAGGACCTGGCCGCGTTCCTGGCGGACGACCCGGCGGCCCGCTTGGCGGCCGCGGGCGGGTCCGCGCCCGTGAGCCTCACGCGCGTGCTCGTGGAACTTGGCGCGCGCCAGGAGGTCGACCCCGGCGACTTCCGCCTGCTCGCCACCGGCGCGGTGCTGCGCGAGGCGCTCCAGCCGAGCCTCGTGCGCGAGCAGCGCCGGCTCCCGCTGCTGCCCTACGCCTCGGTGCTGCACCCCCGCAACCTGCGCGGGTGGCAGAGCCATCACGGCGGCGCGCGCGCGCAGGCCCTGGCCACCTTCGGCGTGCCCGGCGCCTTCGAGGGGCGGGTCGAGATCGAGTTCGCGCGCACGGGCGACGGTTGGCGGGCCTTTGCGTTCCGGCTCCCGGCCTCCGGGCGGGTGGTCGCGGTGGTGGAGGGGCGCTGGCGGCTGCTCGATGCGGGGGAGGCCGTGCCCGATCCCGCCGGGGCCGCCGCCGACGACCCGCCCTTCGCGCGTGCCTTCCGCGGCCGCGGCGGCTCGCGCGCCCGGGAGCCGGGCCGCGTGCCGTTCGACGACGCGGCCGAGGATGGGCTGCGCTGGCTCGCGGCCCATCAGTCGCCCGACGGCCGCTTCGGAGCCCAGGACTTCGCCGAGTACTGCGACGGCGCGCCGGCCACCCCCGCGGAGCGCCCCGAGGGGCGCGGGGTGCGCACGCGGGACGTGGGCGTGACCGGGGCCGCCCTCGCCGCCTTCCTCGGCGCCGGCTACACCAACCGCGGCCGGCACCCCTTCGCCCGCTGCGTCTCGCGGGGCCTCACCTGGCTCAAGGGGGTGCAGGACCCCGAGGGCTGCTTCGGCCCGCGCTCCCACCCCGCCTTCCTGCACGATCACGCCTGGGCGGCCCTGGCCATGATCGAGGCCTACGGCATGACCGGGAGCCCCATCTTCAAGGGCTCGGCGCAGCGGGCGCTGGAGTTCGTGGCGCGCGCCCGGGACTCCGACGGGGGCTGGCGCGCCGTCGGCGGCGACGCCTCGGTGACGGCGGCGCTCCTGCTGCCGCTGGTGGCGGCGCAGCGGGTCATCGACGACCAGACCGCCCGCGGGCGGCCCGCGCCCCTGGAACTCGACCCCGCGCTCCTTGCGGCGCTGCGCGCGTGGGCGCGGGCCCGGTCGACGCCCGAAGCGCTCGCCACGCCCGGGGGGGAGGGCCCGCCGGCGATGCTCTCGCGGGCCGCCGAGGGGTCGGCGGCCCTGCTCGCGCGCGTGCTGCTGGGCGAGAACCCGCGGGAGGCGCCCGCGCTGGCCGAGGGGGCCGCCTTCCTGCGCACCCGGCTCCCGCGCCGGGACGCGGGCGAGGCCGGCGTCGACCTGAACGCGTGGTACTTCGGGACGCTCGCCGCCTTCCAGTCCGGTGGGGACCTGTTCAACGAGTGGCAGGGGGCGCTGCGCCACGCGGTGCTGGAGAGCCGGCGCCGGGAGGGCACGCCCTGCGGCTACCGGGGCTCCTGGGATCCGCTCGGCCCCGGCGCCGCCGAGGGCGGGCGCGTCTGGTCCACCGCCCTGATGACGCTGTGCTGCGAGGTCCACTACCGCTACGGACGGGTGTTCGGCGACCGCTAGCCGAGCGAGCGGGCGCAGCCGCCCGGCGGGCCCTACGGCCCCGCGCGGGCCAGCGCCTGGAGCACCGTGGCCGCGGTGCGCGCGGCCACGCCGCCGACCTCGAGCCGGCGGCGGACGCCGCCGAGCGTCTCGCGCGTGCGCCGCCACTCGGCCTCGGTCGCGACCTGCGCGAGGAGGTCGGCGGCCAGGCGCCGGGCCGCGGCGCGGCGCACGACCACCCGCTCGGGCACCGCGCGCCGTCCGAGCACGAGGTTGGGCAGCGCGATGAAGGGCGCCGTGAGGACGAGCCACGCGAGGACCCGTTCGAGGGGATCCACCCGGTAGAACACGACCATGGGCACCTGCGCGACGGCGAGTTCGGCGGTCGCGGTCCCGCTGGTGGCCAGCGCGCCGAGCAGCGCCGGGTCGGGCGGCGGGGGGCCGCCCGAGAGCGCGAGCGTTCGGGGCCGGCGCCGGGCGCGGGCGGCCGCGCCTTCGAACGCCGCGCGGTGGGCCTCGCGGGCCAGCACGACGCGGAACCGGGTGTCGGGCCGGCGGGCCTCGATCTCCGCCGCCGCCTCCACCAGCAGCGCCGCGTGCCGGCGCAACTCGCGCGGGCGCGAGCCCGGCCACAACTCCACCACGGCGCCCGCGGCGGGCAGGGGCCCGCCCGTGCGCGCGGGGCCGAGCGGGGCCTCGAAGAGCGGATGGCCCACGAAGCGCGCCGGAAGGCCCGCACCCCGCAGCAACGCCGGCTCGAAGGGATAGGCTGTGAGCAGGAGGTCCAGCGCGCGGCGCCAGCGCCAGGCGCGCCACGGGGCGTGGGCCCACAACTGGGGCGCGACCAGGTGCACGGTGCGGATCCCGCGCCGGCGGGCGAGCCGGGCCAGCCGGACGTTCAGCCCCGGGAAGTCCACCGTCAGCAGGAGGTCGGGGGGGGCGGCGCGCCAACGGGCGAGCGTGCGGGCGACCAGCCCCCACCAGAAGCCCAGCGAACGCGCGACGCCGAAGAGGCCGAAGGCGGCGCGGGCGGTCACGTCCTCGTCCAGCACGACGCCGGCCGCGCGGCTTTGGGGGCCGGCCAGGCCGCGCACCTCCACGCCGGGCGCGCGTTCCTTGAGCGCCCGCACCACCGCGGCGAGCAGCCGGTCGCCGCTCTCCTCGCCCGCGACGACGTACACCCGCCCGCCGGCGGGCGCCGCGCCCGACTCCGGCGCGGGGTCGTGCGGCAGCGGGGGCGGCGCGCCGAGCGCCCGGCGCGCCCGCGCGCGCGCGAGCGGGGCGAGCACCAGGCTCAAGGGCATCCACACGAGGTAGGGCACGACGTTGAGCAGCGTGAGCCCGAGGATCCCCGCGACGGCGGCGTGGTCCGCGAGGCCCGGGCGCGGCCCGGCCCGCGGGTCACCCATGGGCGCGGGCCGGCGGCGGGCCGGCCTTGGCCAGGAAGCGGGCGTGGTTCTCGCCCAGCCAGGCCAGGTTGAGCGCGTTCACGGTCACGTGCATCAGGATGCAGGGGAACACGCTCCCGCTCGAGTCGCGCAGCAGGCCCAGGAGCAGCCCGGCCAACGCGGCAAAGAGCGGGTAGATCCACAGCGCGCGGCGCGGAATGACGTGGACGAGCGCGAAGAGGAAGGTGGTGCCGATCAGGCCCAGGTGCGGCCACAGCGCGCCGCGAAACAGGAGTTCCTCCGCGGTGCCGCTCAACACGGCCAGCACGAAGGCCTGCTTGCGGGTGATCGGGCCCACCCACAGCGAGAGGAGTTGCGCCGCGTCCTGGACGGCGTGCCACGCCTTGAGGCCCACGCGGGTGAGGGCGACCAGGACCAGCCCGACGGCCACGCCCGCGCCCAGGTGCTCGATGCCCGGAAGCGAGAAGCCCAGCAGCGGTCCCGGATCCCCGCCCGCCTCGCCCCGGATGCGCGCGAAGAGGTCGTAGCCCAGCGCGAACAACGCCACGAGGCCGTAGAAGCCGAGGGCGATGCGCACCAGCCGCGCGCCGTCCGGCTCGAGCGCCCCGGGCGGGTGGCGCACGGGGTCGGGGGCGGGGGCGGAAGGGCTCACGCTGCGGCCCAGGGTAGCAGCCGGCCCGTGTGGCTCCCACCTTGCCGGGCGCGTGACGCCGTATGATGCGCGCCGCGCGCCCGGCGCACCCCCCCGCGCGGAGGAACCGCATGCCCGCCCTGACCCTCACGGAACTCGCCCGGGAGTTGGGAGCCCGCCTGGAAGGCGACGGTTCGCGGGTGATCCGCGGCGTGGCGCCCATCGAGAGCGCCCGCGCCGACGAACTCACGTTCCTGGCCAACCCCGCCTACGCGCCGCGCCTGGCCGCCTCGGGCGCCGGCGCCGTGCTGGTGGCGGAGGACCACGCGGGCGAGGTGCCGATGGCGGTGCTGCGGGTGGGCAACCCGCGCCTGGCCTTCGGCCGGGCGATCGCGCGCTTTCACCCCCGCCCCCGGCCGGCGCCCGGGGTGCACCCCAGCGCCGTCGTCGCGCCCAGCGCGCGCCTCGCCGCCGACGTGTTCGTGGGCCCCTGCGCCGTGGTGGGCGAACGCTGCGAGGTCGGCGCGGGCAGCGTGCTCCACGCCCACTGCGTGCTCTACGAAGACGTCGTCGTCGGGCGCGCGTGCACGATCCACTCCCACGTCTCGTTGCGCGAGGGCACGCGCCTCGGCGACCGGGTGGAGATCCACAACGGCAGCGTGATCGGAGCGGACGGCTTTGGCTTCGAGCCCGACGAATCGGGCCGGCTCGAGAAGATCCCCCAGGCGGGCCGCGTGCGCATCGAGGACGACGTGGAGATCCAGGCCAACGTGTGCGTGGACCGCGCGTCGCTGGGCGAAACCGTGATCCGCCGCGGCGCGAAGATCGACAACCTGACCCAGGTCGGCCACTCGTGCAGCGTGGGCGAGGACAGCATCCTGTGCGCGCAGGTGGGCCTGGCGGGGTCGAGCCACGTGGGCCGGCGCGCGATGCTGGGCGGCCAGGCCGGGCTGGCCGGGCACCTCACCATCGGCGACGGCGCCCAGGTCGCGGCCCAGGCCGGCGTGCCGGGCGACGTGGCGCCCGGCACGGCCGTGGGCGGGTCGCCGTCGGTCGAGATCGGGCTCTGGCGCCGGCAGTTCGTGGCGCTGGCCCGCCTGCCCGAGGCGCTGAAGACCCTCAAGGCCCTCGTGCGCGAGGTGGAGGGCCTCACCGGGCGCCCGGCACCCCCCTCGGGCCGCCCGTAGCATCGGGGCCGGCGCCGGTCGGGCCCGGGGGCCGGCCGGCCGGAGCGTGGAGGAGGCATGGCGCGGCTGGTCGGACTGGCGGTGGTGGTGGCGGCGGCCGGCGTCGCGGGCTGGCTGCTGCTGGGCGCGGGCGAGGACGCGCACGACCGCGCCGTGCTCCCCTTCGCCGACGGCGGGTCCCCGGACGGGGAGCGCGCCGGCGCCCCGCGCCTGGAGGGCGTGGTCGGGGTGGCCGTGGACGCGGAGGAGTCCGCCGAGGGCGTCCCGGGGGAGTACCGGATCCAGGGCCTGGTGCGCGACGCGGCCGAGCGCCCGGCGGCGGGCGTGCGCGTCGTGGCCGAACGCACGGGCGACGCGGGGTGGGGCGAGGATCGCTTCAATCGCGACGCCGGCGCGCCGGTCCGCGCCGAGGCGCGTCGGCTAACCCCAATACTCCTAAAAAATTGCCATTATGGCTGACCGCCATTGTGGAGCGCCCTTCAGCTTCAAGCCGGTCCATTGTCTGGGCCACCACAGGATCAAGGCGATGCCCGTCAGTTTCCGCAAAG
>JAPKHB010000015.1 GCA_026647295.1 Planctomycetota bacterium
CAGCTTTTTTTATACCAGCCCCGCACACTTAACTGTTCCGATTCGGGAATGTAGCTAATGCTGACCGAAAAAAAACGCTCGTCTGCCGAAAGTTGATGCTGCAAATTCAAAATACCCTGCAAACGGCTATCCAGAAACCCCTCATTGATGACAATATATCCCAGGCTGGTTACAGCCGCCCCAAGCGCAAATAAGATAGCGACAATCCGTTCATGAACCAACGGTTCGAGCTGAGACCCGCTTGCTCATCAGGAGAACGCCCATGTCCACCGCCCCTTGTCGGAGCGGCGGGCCTCGATCTTGAAGCTGCCCGGCGGCGCCTCGGCCAGGACCCCGACGGCCGCCGCGGCCAAGGCCTCCAGCGTGGGTGCGCTCGGCCGGGCCAGCCCGGCGTTGGCCACGCCCGGCACGCGCAGGCAGGCCCGCAGCGCCGCGTCGGCGTCCCGCGCGTCGAGCGGCCGCGCGACCAGGCGCGCGCCCTCGACCCGCACGCGGGCGGGGACCCGCGCGTGGGCGAGCGCCTGGCGGACGCGGTCGGCCAGCCGCCGGACGAAGGGCGGCCGGTTGCCTCCCTTGAGGCCGATCTCCCCGTAGTGCAACACCACCTCGGCCGGGCCGGGTGCGGGGTCGGCCGGGGCGGACGGGAAGGGCGGGGGGTCCAGGGGGTCCATCGTCCCCGCGAAGATGCCAGGGGCCGCCCGCCCCGGGGCATCAATCACCCGGTGGGCCGTCCGCGACCGGGGGAAGCGGACCGGGAGGCCGCAACGCGCTCCACCCGTACAGGGTCTCGCTGGCCACGAAGCAGTAGCCGGTCAGCGCGCCTGCCACCGCCGCCGGCGCGTCCGTCACGGCCCAGCGCGCCAGCGCCCGGCGCACGCGCACCACGTCGAGCGGGCGCGCCCCGTGGCGGGCCGCCGCGCCGAGCCAGCGCCAGGCCGCCTCCAGCGCCCAGGGGTGCCAGAGGAAGTTGATGCCCTCCGTGCGCCCGTCCGCGCGCCCGTCGTGCCCGACGAACTCCACGGTGAACTCCCCCATGTCGTAGGCGTCGGCGAGCGAGGCCCCGTCCATGCGCACCAGCAGCCCGGGCACGGCGGCCCGCAGGGCGGGGGGCAGCGCGACGCCGGCCTCGTCCTCGGCGCGCAGCAACTCGGCCAGGATCTGGAGCGTGAGGCCGATCGAGATCTTGTCGCTGCGGTCGTTGGTGCGCCGCCAGCCGCGGGCGTCGCCCTGCGTCTCGAAGCGCTCGGCCAGGAAGCGCGCGGTCTGGGCGAGGCGCCGGTCGCGCTCCGCTTCGCTCGCGCCCCAGGGCAGGCCGGCCGCGCGCAGCTCCAGCAGCGCCAGCAGGCCCAGGGCCGTGCTGTAGGGGCTGTGGCGCGCGGGGTCCTTCTGGCGCGGGAAGATGTTCCACCCGCCGGTGTCGAGCGGGCGGTAGGTGTCGGCCGCGCGTTGCGCCAGGGCCAGGTGCGCCAGCCCGCGCGGGCGCTGCGCGGGAGGGATGACCCCCTCGCGCCCGAGGGCGAGGGCGAGCGCGATCACCGTCCACAGGGCGGGCTCGGCCTCGGTGTAGGGCGTGTGGCTGTGCGCGAGCCAGCCGAACACCGTCCCGTCGGCTTCGATCACCCGGCCGGGGGCGAAGGGGGCCGCCAACGCCCGGCGCACCATCGGCAGGTGCGCCGCGCGCAGTTCGGGCGCCCGCAGCAGCGCCGCCGCGGCCTGCAGCGTGCTCCACACGTCGGCCTCGTCCCCGGCGGCGTCGGCGGCGAAGGAGTTGCGCAGGAAGCCCCCGGGCAGGGCCAGCCCGTGCAAGCCCGCCACGAGGCGGGTCCGCCAGGCGGGCGCGTGGGCGGCGACCGCCTCGGGCGTGGGCGCGGGCCGGAACAGGATGAGCCCGCGCTCGTCCAGGGCGTCCCGAAGCGCCTGCGCGCCCGGTAGGCCGACCCCGGCGTCGCACAGCAGCACCCAGGCCACGGGGAGCAGCGCGAGGGCCGCCCAGCGGCCCGCGCGGCGCAGCAGCCGCGCCAGCGAGAAGGGCCGGGCGGCCCAGACCCACGTGCCGCCAAACCCCCGCAGCCGCACCTTGAGGCGGCGGAAGACGTGCTCCAGGTCCGCGCGCTGCGCCGCCGCCGCCGCGTACACCGCGCGGTCCAGCGCCACGCCCTCGGGCCGCGCGACGTCCTGGAGGCGACTGGCCCGGTTGATCGCCTGGCCGTAGTAGTCGTCGCTGCGGTGCACCTCGCCGTAGGCGACGCCCACGCCCACGCGGGTGGGCAGCGGCGCCCCGGCGGCGCGCTGGCCCGCCACCCAGGCCACGAAGGCCGTGCGGGCCCGCTGGGCGCCGTCCACCACCTGGGCGACGAGGTCCGGGTCGAGCTCGCCGGGCACCTCCCACAGGAGCAGGTGCCCGTCGCCCAGGTTCTTCACGAAGGTGGGCGGGCAGGCGGCGAAGAGGTCGAGGATGGTGCGGTGCGCCCCGGCCGCGTAGGCGCCGAGGTCCGCGGCCCCCAGGCGCCGGCTGGCCGCGGTGAATCCGCGGATGTCGTAGATGAGGGCGAGCGCGTTGAGGCGGCTCACGCGGGCCCCATTCGACGTCCCACGCCGGTTACCCGGCCCCGCCGGCGGCGCGCGCGCGCTTGATCGCCATCGTGCGCCGCGCCTTCTCCTTGGGCGAGATGCCCGGCTCGTCGGGGTCGGGAAGTCCGGCGGCCGGGTCGGCCGGGGCGGCCGCGGGGGCGCTCCCCCCGCCGGCGGCGCGCGCGCGCTTGAGGGCCATGGCCCGCCGCGCCTTCTCCTTGGGCGAGATGCCGGGCTCGTTCGGGTCGGGGAGGCCGGCCGCCGGGTCCCGCCCCCCGGCGCCCGCGGCGGGCGCCGCCACCTTGCCCAACTGTACGCGTCGGCGCAACACCCAGCGGCGGGCCTTCTCCTTGGGCGAGATGCCGGGCTCGTCGGGGTCGGGCAGCCCGGCGCCGGCGCCGGCGGACTTGCGCCGGGCTTCCTTCGCCTTGGCCTCCTCCGCGAGGCGCTTCTTGCGGGCCGCCTTGCGGGCGGCGATGGCCTCGGCGTAGGCCCGCGCCTCCCGCGCCTGGGCCTCCTGGACGAGGGCCTCGAACGGCCCGATCCGCGCCCGCTTCTCGGCGAGGATCGTGCGCAGCGTCGTGCGGGCCAGGCGCAGCGTCTCGGGCAGGGCCTCGAGCGCGGCCTCGTAGCGCGCGACGTCCTCCCGAAGCGCCTCGAGCACGAAGCCCAGGAGGTGCGGCACCGAGAGGTAGTTCAGGTCGCGGTGCCAGTAGGGGAAGGGGCCGGGCTCCGGGACCAGGTCGTAACTTTCGAGCAACTCGGCCAGGAGCTGGGCGTGGCGCCGGTCGTCCAGGCGCAGGTCGCGCACGCGCTCGAGCAGGGGCGCATCCTCGGCCACGGTGTAGGGCTGGGCCTCGAACACGTACCCGGCGCCGCTGTACCAGGAGCGCGTGAAGAGGTCGTCCAGGCGGCGCTTGAGGGCGGGGTCCAGCGCGGGGGCGGCGGGCGACGACACGGTCCTAGCCTCCCCCGAACACGGCCGGCCCGACCCGGCGCGCCCACTCGAGCAGGTCGCCCCAGAAGGCCACGCCGAAGACCACGACCGGCAGCACGAGCGCCGCCAGCAGCCCCCGGTCGGGCCACCCGAGGCGCAGCGTGCGCTCCTCGGCGGGCTCGGCGAGGTACAGGAAGGAGAGCACGCGGGCGTAGTAGTAGAGCGAGATCACGCCGTTGACCAAGCCGATCACCGCCAGCCACACGTACCCCTTGGCCAGCACGGCGTAGAAGACGCTGTACTTCGCGACGAAGCCGAAGAAGGGCGGCAGGCCGGTCAGGCTGAACAGGACCACCGCCAGCGCGAGGCCCAGCCCGGGGTGGCGGCGTCCGAGCCCGCCGAGCGCCGCGAGGTCCCCCGTGCCCAGTTCGCGGATCACGATGCCCGCGATCAGGAAGGCCGCGAGGTTCATGAACAGGTAGGCCACGAGGTAGAGCACGAGGGCCGCCATCGCGTCCGGCGACCACACGCACAGGGCGAGCAGCAGGTACCCCGCGTGGGCGATGCTGGACCAGGCGAGCAGGCGCTTGATCTCCCGCTGGCGCAGCGCGCCCAGATTCCCGAAGGTCATCGTGAGCAGCGCCCCGACGGCCATGGCGCGGATCAGCGGGCCGCCCTCGGGCAGCAGCCCCCCCAGCGGGTCGCCCAGCGCCGGGACGCTGGGCAGCGTGGCCGCCACGACGCGCACGAGGCCGGCGAAACCGGCGGCCTTGCTGGCCACGGCCAGGAAGCCCGCGACCGCCGCCGGGGCGCCCGCGTACACGTCCGGCGCCCAGAAGTGGAACGGAACGGCCGAGATCTTGAACGCGAAGCCCGCAAAGACGAGGACCGACGCCACCACGAACGCGGGCTCCGACGCCGCGCCGTTGGCCAGGGCCGCGCCCAGCCCGTCCAGCGAGGTGGTGCCGCACAGGCCCACGATCCAGGACAGTCCGTACAGCATGGCGCCCGAGGAGACGGCCCCGAAGAGCACGTACTTGAGGCTCGCCTCGTTCGCCCGCGGATCGGCCCGGCGCATCCCCACCAACACGTAGGACGGGATCGAGACCAGTTCGAAGGCGAGGTAGAGCATCACGAGGTCGGCGGACATGGCGAGCATCACCATGCCGAGCACGGCCGAAAGGACCAGGGTCAGGAACTCGCCGCCCGGCGTACGCAGCGCCTCGCCGCGCAGGGTCGCCAGGATCGACACGAACCCCACGCCGCAGCAGAACACGGCGAAGACCACGCCGAACGCGTCCGCCCGCAACACGCCGAGCACGAGGCCGTCCCCCGTCGGAATCCCCAGCGCGGCCACGGCCGCGGCGGCCAGCGCGGCCAGGGCCAGGGTGACGGGGACGGCCGGCCGGCGCCCCCGGCCGAGCAGGTCCGTGACGATCACCCCGAGGATGCCCAGGGTGAGCAGGACGGCGGGCAGCAGGGGTCCGAGGTCCATCGCCGGCTACCCCAGCCCCAGCCCCGGGAAGCCGGAGGCGGCCTGGGCCAGCGTGCGGGTCAGGCCGCGCGCCACGTCCATGTACAGGTCCATGGCCGTGGAGGGGACGAGGCCCATGTAGAGGGTGACGAGGGCGAGCGGGGCGAGCACCGCCACCTCGCGGGCGGTCAGGTCGGGGTAGTGCTTGGGGTCCTTGTAGACCGCCGGCGTATCGCCCAGGTAGACCTTCTGCAGGGTGATGAGGTAGTACGCCGCCGTGAGCACGACCCCCAGCAACGCCACGAAGGCGGCCCAGCGGTCCACGCCGGCGAAGGCGCCGAGGAAGGTCGTGAACTCGGCGATGAAGCCGCTCATGCCGGGCAGGCCCAGGCTCGCGAAGAAGGCGAACGACCCGAACATCGCGTAGCGCGGCATCGTCCAGGCCAGTCCGCCGAAGCGGTCGAGGTCGCGGTGGTGGGCGCGGTCGTAGATCACGCCCACGACCATGAAGAGCATGGCGCTGATGGTGCCGTGGGCCAGCATCATGTACATGGCCCCGTTGAGCCCCTCGTCGGTGCCGGAGGCCAGCCCGAGCGTCACGAAGCCCATGTGGCTGACCGAGGAGTAGGCGATCAGGCGCTTGAAGTCGGTCTGTCCCATGGCCACGAAGGCGCCGTAGACGATCGCGATGACCGAGATCGCGGCCACCCAGGTGCTCAGGTCCATCGCCGTCGCGGGGAAGAAGGGGTAGGCGATGCGGATCAGGCCGTAGCCCCCCATCTTGAGCAGCACGCCCGCCAGGATCATGGAGATGGGCGTCGGGGCCTCGACGTGGGCGTCCGGCAACCAGGTGTGGAACGGCCAGCAGGGCACCTTGATGGCGAAGCCGATGAACATGAACACGAAGGCGAGGCCCGCCAGGCCGCTCTCGAGCAGGGCGTGGCCCGAGGCCGCGAGCGCCGTGTAGTGGTCGATGGCCCACACCAGCCGCCCGCCCTCGCCGGGGTTCTTGAGCACCACCAGGATGATCGCGGCCAGCAGGAGGACGGAGCCGGCCAGCGTGTAGAGGAAGAACTTGATCGCCGCGTACTGCCGGCGGGGCCCGCCCCAGATGCCGATGAGGAAGTACATCGGGAGGAGCATCACCTCCCAGAAGATGTAGAAGAGGAAGAGGTCCTCCGCCAGGAACACCCCGAGCATGCCCGTGAGCAGCAGCAGGAACATCATGTGGTACCCGCGCTCGAGCTTCTCGACGCGCCAGGAGGCGATCGCCGAGACGAACGCCACGAAAGTCGTCAGCAGCACCAGCGCCAGGCTCACGCCGTCGATGGCGAGGTAGTACTCGATCCCGACCGGGGGGATCCAGGCCGCGCGTTCCGCCAGCGGGTTGGCGAGCGAGCCCAGGGCGGCGGCGTCCATGCGCTGCCACACCACGACGGAGAGGACCAGCGCGGCCGCGCAGGTGACGAGGTTGATCGCCCGGGCGTGCCGGGCCGGGAGGACCCAGCAGGCCAGGAGGCCGGCGATCGGGGTGAAGACGAGGAGCGACAGCATGGCCTAGGACAACCCCTCCAGGAGAAGGATGACGGCGAGCGCGCCGACGCTCACGCCGAGGTACAGGCGCACGCGCCCGCTCTGCAGCAGGCTGACGCCGGCGCCCAGGAACTGGCAGACGGCCCCCGTGAGGCGCACGAGGCCGTCGACCACGACACGGTCCACGAAGGCCGAGACGCGCGCGCCGCGGGTCCCGCCGCGCCCCACGGCGTTGACCACGCCGTCCACGCCGCGCTGGTCGGTCGCCGTGAACCAGGCGGCCAGCCCGTACGCCGGGCGCAGGACCACCTCGCGGTAGAGTTCGTCGAACCAGAACTTGCGGGCGAACGCGCGCTCGAGCCCGCGGAAGGGCGCCTTGAGCGCGTCCAGCCGGTGGGCCAGGCGGCCGAACACCGCGTAGCCTGCGACCAGGCCGACGAGGCCCGCCGCGATGGCCAGGACCATCACCGTGCCGTCGTGCTCGAAGTGCAGGTCGCCGACGGTGGCCACCCCCTCGACCCGCAGGTGGGTGGGTGGGGCGAGCAGCGCCGCGTCCCACCCCAGGAACGGCCAGCCCGCCACCACCGACAACACCGCCAGCACGAGCAGCGGGAGCGTCATCGAGAGCCCCCCCTCGTGGGCGTGGGCGTGGACGTGCTCGTCGCGCGGGCGGCCGAGGAAGGTGAGGACGTAGAGGCGGGTCATGTAGAAGGCGGTCAGCACCGCCGCCGCCAGGCCGATCCAGAACAGGAGGGGGAAGCGGTTCCAGGCACCCGAGAGGATGGCGTCCTTGGAGTAGAAGCCGCTGAGGAACGGCGCACCTGCGATGGCCAGGACGCCGACGGCGAAGGTGCCCCCCGTCACCGGAAGCCGCCGCAGCAGCCCGCCCATCTTGCGCATGTCCTGCTCGTGGTGGCAGGCGTGGATCACGCTGCCCGACCCGAGGAACATCAGCGCCTTGAAGAAGGCGTGCGTGGTGAGGTGGAACAGGCCCGCGTGCCACGCCCCCACCCCCAGGCCCAGGAACATGTAGCCGAGCTGGCTCACCGTGGAGTAGGCCAGCACCTTCTTGATGTCGTCCTGGGCGAGCGCGATCAGGCCCGCCATGAGCGCGGTCACGGCGCCGATCACGGCGATCACCGCCAGCACCTCGGGCGAGAGCAGGGGCACCATGCGGCCGACGAGGTAGACGCCGGCCGCCACCATCGTCGCGGCGTGGATCAGGGCGCTGACGGGCGTGGGGCCCTCCATGGCGTCGGGCAGCCAGACGTGGAGCGGCAGCTGCGCGCTCTTGCCCACGGCGGCGGCGAAGAGCCCGAGCCCCGCCAGCATCAGCCAGGGGTCGTCAAAGGCCCGCTGCTCCACGGCCTCGAAGATGCGGTCGAACTCGAACGACCCCACCGCCGCGTAGATGGCCATCAACGCGACCATCATCCCCAGGTCGCCGATGCGGGTGGTCAGGAAGGCCTTGCGCGCCGCGTTGGCCGGGGCGGGCCGCTCGCTCCAGAAGCCGATCAACTTGTACGAGCACAGGCCCACGAGTTCCCAACCCATGAAGAGGTGGAGCAGGTTCCCGGCCAGCACGAGGACCAGCATCGAGAACGAGAACATCTGCAGCCAGGCGAAGAACAGGGGGTACTTCGGGTCCCCGTGCATGTAGCCCATGCTGAACAGGTGGACGAGGAAGGCGACCAGGGAGACGACGCAGAGCATCACCGCGGTCAGGCCGTCGATCGCGATCCCGATGGACAGGGCCGACCCGACCGCGCCCGGCGTGAACCACTCCCAGGTCCACCGGTAGGTCGCGCCCCCCCAGACGTCGGCCAGGACCACGCCGGAGCCCACGAGCGAGACGCCGATGGCGAGGAGGGTGAGCCAGTCGCCCTGGCGCCACAGCCGGGGCCCCCAGGCGTACTGGAGGACGAACCCGACCAGGGGGGCGGCGAGGATGGCGAGCGCGACGGTGAGCATCGGTCCCGGCTACCCCTTGAGGCTCCGGACCTGGTCGACGTCGACCCGATCGCGGCTGTCGAAGACGTTGAGGACGATGGCCAGCGCCACCGCGGCCTCCGCCGCGGCGATCACCAGCACGAACAGGGCGAACACCTGGCCCCGGACCAGGCCGGGCCCGAAGCGGTCGAAGGCCACCAGGTTGAGGTTGGCGGCGTTGAGCATCAGCTCGATGCCGATCAGGATGGCGACGGCGTTGCGGCGCGCGAGCACGGTGACCAGGCCGGCGGAGAAGAGCGCGGCGCCGACCACGAGGTAGGGGCCGAGGCCGACGGCCGCCAGGGACGGAGCCCCGGGGAGGGCGAGCAGGGGCACGGGGCTCACGGTTCGCGCCTCCGCCGGGCCAGGTAGGCCGCCCCGACCAGCGCGGCGAGCAACAGCACCGAGGCGACCTCGAAGGGCACCAGGAACTGGTCGGGGTCGAGGAACGCGCGGCCGATCGGCGCCGTGGTGGGCGTCGGGTCCGCGGGCCGGGGCTGCGCGGGCCAGCGGGTGCCGCCGATGGCGAGCAGGAGGCCGAGGAACACGGCCGCCCCCGCCAGGATGGCGCCGGTCGGGCGCCGCGGGCCCTCCTGGCCCAGCACGACCTGGGTCCGCCCCGTGAGGAGCACGCCGAAGACGAGCAGCACGAGGATGCCGCCCACGTAGACGATCACCTGGCCGAGCGCGACGAAGTCGGCGCCGAGCAGGAAGTAGAGCCCGGCCACCCCGAACAGCGCCGCCAGCAGGCAGAACGCGGCGTGCACGATGCGCGGTGCGGTGGCCGCGCCGATCGCGCCGAGCACGCTCACGCCGGCCAGCCCGCCGAAGACGATCCCGGGCAGGTGGGGCGTGAGGTCCGGGATCGGCAGGGCGGCCGGGCCGACCGCGGCGAGGGCGAGCGCGCTCATTCGTGCGCCTCCCCCGCGCCGCCCCCCGGCGCCGCCGCCCCGCCCGCCAGGCCGCGGGCCTTCAGGTGGGGCCGGAGCCCCGCCTCCGGGTGGGCGCTCGTTTCCGCGGTGCGCCACTCGCCCGTGCCGTTCATGAAGTCGATCTTCACGTGGTCGCCCCGCTCGAACGAGGCCAGGTCGTACTGCTGGCCCATGTGGATGCAGTCCACGGGGCAGGGGTCCACGCACAGGGCGCAGAAGAGGCACTTGCTGTAGTCGATCTCGTACTTGAGCAGCACCTTGTGCTTGCCCTTGCGCTTGCCCGGGTCCTCCTCGATCAGGATGCAGTCCACCGGGCAGGCCTTGGCGCACTTGTAGCAGACGATGCACTTCTCGGGCTCGAACTCGTGCAGGCCCCGTTCGTAGGGGCTGAAGTAGGTCTGCTCGCCGGGGTCCGGGTACTGGATCGTGGTCGGGCGGGTGAAGAAGTGCCGCCAGGTGAGGCGCATGCCCTTGGCCGTGGTCGCCACGCCGTGCCAGATGTTCTTGAGGTACGAGGAGAGCATCAGCGGATCCCTCCACATCGTTCGAGTACGCCATGGCCCAGTCCATGGCCAAGTACGTGTCCGAAGCCAGAATCCAGGACCGTGCGCAAGCGACCGGGTCGCTGGGGCGACGGCGCCGCGAAGCCGTGGAGGACGACGCGTGGTAACAGCCACGCTAGGACGACACGGCAAAGCGCCGCCGAGCATCCAGCGAGCCGAACTTCCCTACGTCCGATTCCTGCGCCCAAGCACATCAGCGGATCCCTCCATGGACGCCGAGCCCCATGAGCCAGCGTCCGAATGCGCTCTGGTCGCCCCAGAGCACTTCGCCCAGCAGCACCTGGAGCGAGAGCCCGAGCACGCAGACCACGCTCAAGGGCAGCAGGACCTTGTAGCAGAGGTACATCACCTTGTCGATGCGGAAGCGCGGCAGGCTCCAGCGCACCCAGATCATGACGAAGAGCAGGAACGCCGTCTTCGCGAAGAGGATGCCGAAGCCGATCCAGCGCGCGGCCGGTCCCGTCAGGTCGACGGGGAAGCCCGGGCTCCAGCCGCCCAGGAAGAGCACGGCCGCCAGCATCGAGAAGAGGATCATGGCCGAGTACTCGGCCAGGAAGAAGATGGCGAAGCGAAAGCCCGTGTACTCGGTGTGGAACCCCGCCACGAGTTCGCTCTCGGCCTCCGGCAGGTCGAAGGGCGCGCGCTTGAGGCTGGCCAGCGCCGCGGTGAAGAAGAGGAAGAAGGCCGCGAAGGCGAAGGGCCCGCGGAACACGTACCAGTTCCACAGCCAGCCCTCCTGCTGGAGGGCGATGTCGGTCAGGTTCAGCGTGCCGGCCAGCAGGGCGATCGCCAGCGCCGAGAGGCCCAGCGGCAGTTCGTAGGAGATCATCTGGGCGACCTCGCGCATGGCCCCCAGCACCGCCCACTTCGAGTTGGAGGCCCAGCCGGCCATGATCACGCCCACGACCTCGATGCTGGTGATGGCCAGCACCAGGAACAGGCCCACGTTCATGTCCGCGGCCACCAGGCCGTAGCCGAAGGGGATCACGCAGAAGGCGGCGAAGGCGCCCAGGTACACCAGGATCGGCGCGAGCACGAAGACGGGGCGGTCCGCCGTCGCCGGGATCACGTCCTCCTTGCTCAAGAGCTTCACGCCGTCGGCCAGGAACTGCAGGAGCCCCTGGGGGCCGACGCGGTTGGGCCCGATGCGCGCCTGCATCCGGCCCGAGACCCGGCGCTCGAGCCACACCACCTCGCCGGCCAGCAGGCTGGAGAAGAGGAGGATGAGCTTGCAGGCGACCAGGATGCCGATCGTGTAGACCAGCCCGGTCGGCAGCGCCTGGAGCCACGCGGTGCCGGCGATGAGGTCGTCGAGCCACTGCTGCATCAGCGGTCCACCTCCCCCAGCACGATGTCCAGGCTGCCGATCAGCGCCACCAGGTCGGCGATCAGGGTGCCCTCGCCGACCTCGGTGATGACGGCGATGTTCGAAAAGGACGGCCCGCGGCAGCGGATGCGGTAGGCCGTGTCCTTGCCGCGGCTCACCATGTAGGCCGCCAGCTCGCCGCGGGGGTTCTCGGCGCGGACGTAGACCTCGCCCTCCGGCGGGCGCAGCGAGGCCGGCAGGTTGGCCAGCACCGGGCCCTCGGGCAGGCCCGCCAGGGCCTGGCGGACGATCTTGAGCGACTCCTCGACCTCGCGCACGCGCACCCAGTGGCGCTGGAAGCAGTCGCCCACCACGCCGGCGATGCCGCTGTGGCCGTGGGGCACCTCGAAGTCGAAGCGGTCGTAGACGGAGTACGGGACGTCGCGCCGGCAGTCCCAGTCGACGTCGGCGGCGCGCAGCGACGGGCCGGTGACCCCCCAGCGCAGGGCCGTGTCGCGGTCGATCACGCCCACGCCCGCGGTGCGGTCCTGGAAGATGCGGTTGTGCAGCAGCAGGGTGTTGTACTCGGGCAGGCGCCGCTCGACCGCGTCGAGGAACGCGCGCAGTTCGTCGAGCCACTCCGGGCTCAAGTCGCGCTTCACGCCCCCGATCCGCACGTAGTGGTACAGCAGCCGGCCGCCGGAGAGGTGGTCGAGCAGGTCCAGCCCGCGCTCCCGTTCGCGGAACTGGTGCAGGAAGGGCGTGAAGGCCCCGAGGTCCAGGCCGTACACGCCGACCGCGAAGATGTGGCTCAGGATGCGCTGCACCTCGGCCACGATCACCCGGCAGTACTCGGCCCGCTCGGGCACCTCGATGCCGGCCAGGCGCTCGATGGCCATGCACGCCAGGTGCTCGTTGCACATGGCCCCGAGGTAGTCCATGCGGTCGACGTAGGGCAGCCACTGGTAGTACGGGACCGACTCGCCGATCTTCTCGCAGCAGCGGTGGATGTTCCCCACGTGCGGCTGCAGGGCGCGCACCACCTCGCCGTCGGTGCGGATCACCACCCGCAGCACGCCGTGCGTGGCGGGGTGCTGCGGCCCCATGTTGAAGACCATCTCCTCGGTGCGCAGGTCGCGCCCGACCAGTTCCTGGCGCTCGTGGAACTCCACGGCCGCGGGCTCGCCGCCGCCGCCATACAGGCCCCCGGGCACGAGGCCCCCGGGCCCCTGCGCCGCCCCCCGGACGCCCCCCGGGCTCACAGCCCCTCCGGCGGGATGATCGGCACCCCGTGGTAGTCCGCGGGGTACTCCCAGTCCTTGCGCAGCGGATGGCCGGGCCAGTCCTCCGGCAGGAGGATGCGGTGGAGTTCCTTGCGCCCGGTGAAGCGGATCCCGAGCAGGTCGTAGGTCTCGCGCTCGTGCCAGTCGGCGCCGGTCCACAGGTCCATCACGGTGGGCACCTCCGGGGCGTCCCGGGGCACGCGCACGCGCAGGCAGACGAACGGGTCGTTCTTGAGCGGCCGGCGGCGGTAGGCGGCGTCGGGCCGCCGGGCGTAGGAGACGAGGTGGTAGAGCACCTCCATCTCGCCCGTCTCCGGCCAATCCACCCCGGAGATGAGGTGGCAGCAGTCCAGGGCGAGGTCCGGGTCGTCGCGCAGGAGGCGGGCCGCCTCGCGCAGCCGGTCGGCGCCCACCCGAAGCCAGGGGTGGCGCCCGCCCGGTTCGTGCGCGAGCACCGCCCCGGGGGCCCGGCGTTCGAGCAGGGCCAGGGCCCGGGCCGTCACGGGGTCGGGCTCGCCGACGTCCGGCCGGGGGGGGGCGGGGGGGGTCTTGTCCTTCGGCTCGCTCATGCCTGCGGGTCGCTTCCGGCCTTCTCGGGGCGGGTGGCCTTCGGGTCGCGGGAGGGGGACTGGCGTCGGATCAGGCACTGGCGCGGCGGCCGGCCGCGGCCGGGGCGCCCAGGGTGGCGCCGCCCCGCTCCTCGATGCGGAACTGGAGCTTGCGGATGGCGTCGATCAGGGCCTCGGGGCGCGGGGGGCAGCCGGGCAGGTAGACGTCGACGGGCACGATCAGGTCGACGCCCTGGACGACGTGGTAGCCAAAGCGGCTGTAGGGCCCGCCGCCGACCACGCAGGCGCCCATCGCGATCACGTACTTGGGGTCGGGCATCTGCTCGTACAGCCGCCGAAGGCGCGGAGCCATCTTGTGGCTCAAGGTCCCGGCGACGATCATCAGGTCGCTCTGGCGCGGCGAGGCGCGGAACACCCCCGCCCCGAAGCGGTCCAGGTCGTACTTCGTCGCGGCCGTGGCCATCATCTCCATCGCGCAGCAGGCGAGGCCGAAGGCCATCGGCCACAGCGCGTGGCGCCGCCCCCAGTCCTTCACCCACTCGACCTTGGTGAGGATGACGCTCTGCTGCAGCTCGGGGTCGAGCCCCGCGCCGCCGGACGGTCCGTCCGCGGTGTCACGACTCATCGCTGCCTCCCTCGGGCGCCCCGGCCAGGACCGCCTCGCGGGGGGCCGCCCCGGTGCCCCGGCCGGTGTGCGCCGCGCCGATCAGCACGGCGTTGCGCGCGTCGTCGTCGCGCACCAGCGCCTGGCGCACGGACGCGGTGCGCGTCCAGTCGATGTCCCCCCGGGCCCACACGTAGAGCAGGCCCACCATCAGGATCACGATGAAGGCCCCCGCCTCGAGCAGCCCGAGCCAGCCGAGACCGCTGCCGACCAGGTCCCGGAAGATCGCCGCCCACGGGAACAGCAGCGCGACCTCCACGTCGAAGACCACGAACATCAACGCGACGGTGTAGAAGCGGATGTCGAAGCGGATCCACGCCTGGCCGACGGTGGGCTCGCCGCACTCGTAGATCGCGAGCTTGCCGGGCTCGCGCCCGCTGCGCGGCCGCAGCAGCCAGGCCAGCCCCAGGTTGAGGAGCACGAACGCGACGGCGATCACGCAGAAGACCAGGACGTTCGCGAACTCGAAGTACACCGGGGGCGCTCCGGGGTGCCGGCGAGGGGGACGCGCGTGAAGGTAACAAGCACGGCCCCGCGCCAAGACTCGTTTCGGGGTGGGACCCGGCCCCGCGGCCCCGGGACGCCCGCCCGCGCGGCGCGCCCGCGGCGCGCGCGCCCGTGGCGCCGCCGGGCACGGCGCGCCCGGCGTCGCCGGCCTGTGTAGGATGTGCCGCCTGGCGGGCCCGCGGCCCGCGTCGACCCCGCGGCCCGGCGCCGCGGCTCGACGCCGGCGCCGCGCCGGCCCACGGGAGGACCCAGCATGCCCCTGACCGCGCGGCCCGCGACCTCGAGGCCCCCGACCCCGCGATCGGCCAACCCGCCCGACCACCGGCCGCGCCGGGGCGTCCCCCGGGCCCTTGCCGTCGCGCGCGCCCTCTCCCTGTGGACGGCGCTCCTGGCGGCCCCCGCGGCGCTGCGGCCCGCGCTGGCCGCCCCGCCACCCTCGTTCGAGGGCGTCCAACTCGTCGACGCCTGGCCCGACGTCGAGTTCAAGGAGCCGATCTTCGTCGTGCACGCGGGCGACGCCACCGACTGGCTCTACGTCGGCGAGCAGGGCGGCCGGGTCCAGCGCATCGCCAAGTACCGCGGGACCGGTCCCGTCGGCCGGCCCACCCTCTACCTCGACATCGCGTCGTTGTGCTACGCCCGCAGCCAGGGCGGACTCCTGGGCATGGCCTTCCACCCCGAGTTCCGCACCAACCGCCTCGCGTACGTGTCCTACCTGGCCGAGCGTCCGGGCGCGCCCGACGGGCGGGTCTTCGCGCTGCGCATCGTGGAGTACCGCGACGTGGGCGACCGGCTCGACCCCGGCAGCGCGCGCGTGGTCCTGGAGGTTCCGAAGAAGACCGCCCAGCACCAGGGGGGCTGGATCGCCTTCGGCCCCGACCGCATGCTCTACGTCGGCACGGGGGACGGCAACGAGGGCAAGGACGACCCGCAGCGCAACGCCCAGGACGCGCTCAACCTCCTGGGGAAGATCCTGCGCATCGACCCCCTCGGCGGGTCGGGCGGCCGGGGCTACGGCATCCCGAGCGGAAACCCCTGGCCGTCGAGCCCCGGGCAGGTGCATCCGGCCATCTGGGCCTACGGCTTCCGCAACCCCTGGCGCTTTTCCTGGGACCCGGCGGGCCGCATGCTCACCACCGAGCCCGGCACCACGGGACCGGAGAGCCGGGAGTGGGTGACGGTCGTCGAGCGCGCCGGCAACCACGGCTGGCCGTTCTACGAGGGCACGCGCGTGCTCGTCGCCCCGCCCGCCGGGCAGACCTTCGTCCCGCGCGCCTTCGAGTACGTGCGGGGGCCGGGGGACGCGGGCACCGCCGGGGTGGGCGGGCACGTCTACCGGGGGGACCGCATCAAGGCCCTCAAGGGCAAGTACGTCTTCGGCGACTACATGCGCGGCGAGGTCTACTGCATCGACCTCGTGGACGGCCCGCAGGGCCGTCCGCAGGGCCGCAACTGGCGCAAGGTGGGCGAGTGCCCCGACATGGCGTCCATCGGCGAAGACGCGCAGGGCGAACTCTATTTCTGCTCCAACGGCGACCTCGGGGTGGTGTTCACCCTCGCCCCGACCGGCTGACCCGCGCCCCGACCGGCTCGCCCCACGGGCCGCCAACGGCCCGTCCCGCCCGAGGCGGCGCCCGGGCGGCGCCCCCCGGCCGCGGGCCGGTCAGTCGATGCCCTGCGCCGCGAGCCAGCGCTCGGCGTCGAGCGCCCCCATGCAGCCGCTGCCCGCGGCCGTGACCGCCTGGCGGTAGACCTTGTCGGCCACGTCGCCGACGGCGAACACGCCCTCGACGTTGGTCCGCGTGCTGGGCGGCGCGGGATGGACCACGTAGCCGGCCTCGTCGGTGGTGATCTGCCCGTCCAGGAACTTCGTGTTGGGCTCGTGCCCGATCGCGATGAACAGGCCGCGGCACTCCACGTCGCGCTCGGCCCCGGTGACGACGTCCTTCAGCCGCACCCCGGTGATGAAGGTGTCGCCGTGGACCTCGGTCACGACCGAGTTCCAGGCCATCTCCACCTTCGGGTTCCCGAGCACCCGGTCCTGCATCACCTTGGAGGCGCGCAACTCGGCGCGCCGATGCACGATCGTGACCTTGGAGGCGAACTTCGTCAGGTAGGAGGCCTCCTCCATGGCCGTGTCGCCGCCGCCCACCACCACCAGGTGCTGGTTGCGGAAGGCCGGCAGCGCCCCGTCGCACACGGCGCAGGCCGACACGCCCCCGCCGGACTGGGCCAGGCGCTGCTCGTTGTCGAGCCAGAGCCAGCGGGCCTTGGCCCCGGTGGCCACGATGACCGCGTGGGCGCGCACCGTGCCGTTCTCGCCGCTGACGAGTTCGAAGGGGCGGCGGGAGAAGTCGCAGCGGACGATGTCGTCCGTCACGACCCGCGTGCCGAAGCGCTCGGCCTGGCGCTTGAGGTCGGCCATCATCTCCTGGCCGGTCACGCCGTCGGGGTAGCCCGGGTAGTTCTCCACCTCGGTGGTGAACATGAGCTGCCCGCCCGGGATCATCTGCTGGGAGGGCGCGCCCTCGAAGACGAGCGGCTCCAGGTTGGCCCGGGACGCGTACAGCGCCGCCGTCCAACCGGCCGGACCGGACCCGATGATGACCACCTTCTCGACGCCGGACTGGCTCATGGGGGTTCGTGCTCCGCGGGGGGGTGGCGGGCCCGGGGGCCCGCCAAGGGGGCGGATCGTACGCGAGCCCGGGGGGCGTCCCTACCGCCCGCCGGGCGGGACCCGCGAAAGCCCCGCGGCCTCCTCCCGCGCCTGGGCGGCCAGGGCGGGCCTCGGCCCGGCGAGCAGCGCCAACGCCTCGGTGTAGTGCAGCAGCGCGCGGTCCGTGCGGGGCGTGCGGGCCAGCACGCGGGCGAGCCCGAGCAGGCATTCCCCGAGTTCGGCCGGGTCATCTCCCACCCGCGCCTGCTGGACCGCCGTGCGCGCGGCGCTCTCGGCCTCGCCGAACGCCCCGGCATCGAGCAGGGCCGCGGCGAGCCCCCGGTAGGCGCGCAGCAGCTCGGGCTGGCGGCCGGCGGCCCGTGCGGCCTCCCGTTCGCGGCGCAGCCGCGCCAGGCGCGCGGGAAGGGGTTCGGCCGCGGGGTCGCCGGCGTCCGTCACGACGCCAGCGTATGCGCCGCGGGCGGCCTCGCCACCGCTACAGCGACTCCTCCCGGGCGAGCCAGCGCAGCACGGCGAGCAGCAGCCCGATGCGCGCAAGGTTCCACAGGACGGTGCGCCCGGCCGCCGCGCCCACCGGCGCGGCCGGCAGGCCGGCCTCGGCGACCAGCGCGTCGAGGGCAGGCGCCGCCGCCTCGACCAGCTTCCAGGCGCGGCCCTCGCGCCCGCGGCGGGCCGGGACGCCCTGGCCGACCAGCGCCCGCTCGAGCGACTCGAACGAGTCCGCGACCAGGTCCTCGAAGGCCTCCTCCTCCTCGTCGGAGAGGGACTCCAGGCCCCCGAGGCTCTCGTCCGGGTCCACGCGGCCGACGCCGGCGGCCAGGATGGCCAGGGTGGCCACGTACGCCAGGCGCAGCACGTCGCGCGCCTGGGCGCAGGCGAGGGCCCCGCCCTCCAGGTCGTCCTCGTCGAGCGCCGCCGCGTCCACGAGGCGCACGAAGCGCGGCGCGTCGGCGCAGAGCGCGTCCCAATCGAAGCAGGGCGGGAAGGCCGCCTCGAGCGCCGGGCCCCGGCGGGCGAGCGCCTCCTCCACCCAGTGGCGTAGCGCCGGCGAAAGCGCGCTCACGCGGTGAACGAGGTCCCGCACCCGCAGGTGCCCTTCGCCTTCGGGTTCTCGAAGGTGAAGCCGCTCTCCATCATCGTCTGGTGGTAGCCGATGCGCGTGCCGTCCACGAACAGCGCCGACTTGGGGTCGCAGTAGACCTCCACCCCTTCGCTCTCCCAGACGTGGTCGTGGTCCTGCGGGGCCCGGTCGAGCTGGATCTGGTAGGAGAGGCCCGAACAGCCCCCGCCCACCACCTTGACCCTGAGCCCCCGGGCGTCCTGCTGGCCGGGCTGCTGCATCAGTTCCTTCACCTTGCGGGCGGCTTCGGGGGAGAGCTGGATGGGCATGGGCATGGACTCCGCGGGCCCCCGGCCCGGGCCGGGGACCGGGAAACCATCCTACCCTCGCCCGGTGGTACGCACCTCGATTGCCCATACGGAGCCAGGCTCCGGTGCATCATTCGAGATTCGAGGGCCTTCGCGCGCCGGCAGGCTCCTCCCGCTGCGCTCCGCGCTCCCGCGCGGACTGTGCGCTGCGCCGCCGCAAGGCGGCGGCTACGCGGCAGGAGGGCTATTCCGTACCCCCCCTGCACCCCTCACGGTGGAGCCAGGCTCCGGTGCATCATTCGAGGGCCTTCGCGCGCCGGGACGCTCCCCCCGCTGCGCTCCGCGCTCCCCCGGCCCGGCAGCCCAGCCCGGAGTCCAGGGCCGTTCCCGTGCGATCGGGTCGCCGGGCCAAAGCGCCGGCCCGCATCCCGCGGGCCGCACTTCGGTACCTCCTACCCGTGAACGCTGGCCTAGCCTCCCGGGCCGTCGGCCCCCATGTACTGCTCGAGGGCGCGCACGTCCTCGGCGAGCCGGGTCACCTGGTGGCGCAGCAGGTTGCGGATCGAGAGCATCCCGAGCACGGTCCCCTTGCCGTCGGTGATCGGCAGGTGGCGGAAGTGGTTCGTGAGCATCAGTTCCAGCGCGCGGTGGCGGGGGGTGTCGGCGGCGACCTCCACCGGACCGGCCACCATCACGTCGCCCACGCGCGTGGCGCGCGGGTCCAGGTCGCGCGCCACCACGCGCTTCATCAGGTCGCGCTCCGTGAAGATGCCGACGAGCACGCCGTCCTTGACGACGGCCACGGCGCCGACCCGGGCCTGGACCATCGCGTCGACGGCCTCCCGCACCGGGGTCTCGGGCGCGACGCAGATCGGCGGGTGGTGGGAGATCTTGAGCAGCGGCTGGGTCATGGACGGGCTCCTTTGGCGTGACGACCTCCCACCCCCGGTCATCCCGGCGTACGTCCCCCGCCTCCCATTGTGCCCCGGATCGGCCCTGGCGCGCAAGGCGGCCGCCGGATTGCCGGCCCGCCCGCGCGCCCCCCACCGACGCCGCCCCGGCTCCCCCCGCCCCAGGGCCCGCGTCAGGCCCCCGCCGCGGGGGCGCGCGCCTTGCGCTCGGCCTGGCGCCGCCGGATCGCCTCCAGGTCCCCGCGCGGCACCGCGGCGATGAGGCGCCGCGTGTACTCCTCGCGCGGGTTGGCGTAGATCTCGTGCGCGATCCCCATCTCCACGATCTTCCCCGCGCGCATCACCGCCATCGTGTCCGAGGCGAACTTCACGACCGAGAGGTCGTGGCTGATGAAGATGTAGGTGAAGCCGTGCGACTCCTGCAGGTCCTTGAGCAGGTTGAGCACCTGCGCCTGCACGGACACGTCCAGCGCCGACACGCTCTCGTCGCACACGATGAAGGTGGGGTTGAGGGCCAGGGCCCGGGCGATGGAGATGCGCTGGCGCTGCCCGCCGGAGAACTCGTGCGGGTAGCGGTTGGCGTGCGCCGCGGCCAGCCCGACCTCCTCCAGGAGGTGGACGACGCGTTCCTGGCGCTCGGCCTTGGTGGCCACGAGCCGGTGCACCTCCATGGGCTCGGCGATCATGTCCCCGACGGTCATCCGGGGGTTGAGCGAGGAGTAGGGGTCCTGGAAGATGATCTGCATGCGCCGGCGCACGTCGCGGAACGCCGCGCCGGAGAGCGTCGCGATGTCGCGCCCCTCGAAGCGCACCTGGCCCTCGACACGGATGCCGCCGCGGGACTCGATCAGGCGCAGGATCGCGCGGCCGGCGGTCGTCTTTCCGCAACCCGACTCCCCCACCAGCCCCAGCGTCTGGCCGGGCCAGACGTCGAACGAGATGCCGTCCACGGCCTTCACGTAGTCGCGCACGCGGCTGAAGACGCCCTTGCGGATGGGGAACCAGACCTTGAGGTCCCGCACCGAGAGCAGCGGCTCGCCCGTCGGCTCGGTCAACTTGGGCCGACCGGCCGACTCGAGCTTCTTGAGGTCCTCCGGCGCGACCGCCTTCTCCTTCACCACCAGCCGGTGCTCCGCGTCCAGGTGCCAGCTCATGAACGTCGCGGTGGTGGGCAGCCGGCGGTACTTCGTGTCGAGCACGGGGCGGCAGGCGAGCAGGCTGCGGGTGTAGGGGTGCTGGGGCCGGGCGTAGATGTCGTACACGTCGCCGTACTCGACGAGGTGCCCCTGGAACATCACGGCCACCTTGTCGGCGATCTCGGCGATCACGCCCAGGTCGTGGGTGATGAAGAGGATGGACATCCCGCGTTCGTCGCGCAGGCGCCGGAGCAGGTCGAGGATCTGCGCCTGGATGGTCACGTCCAGCGCGGTGGTCGGCTCGTCGGCGATCAGCAACTTGGGGTTGCAGGAAAGCGCCATGGCGATCATGACGCGCTGCTTCTGTCCGCCGCTCAACTCATGCGGGAAGGCGTCGAGCCGCCGTTCGGGGTCGGGGATGTCGACCTCCTGGAACAGGGCCAGCGCGCGGGCGCGCGCCTCCTCGCGCGACACCTTCTCGTGGACGAGGATGGGCTCCATCACCTGGTCGCCCACCGTGAACACGGGGTTGAGCGAGGTCATGGGCTCCTGGAAGATCATCCCGATGTCCTTGCCGCGGATGCTGCGCATGGCGGACGGCGGCAGGCGGACCACGTCGCGCCCGAGGAACGAGACGCGGCCCGCCTCGATGCGCGCCGTCTCCGGCGGCAGGAGCCGCATCAGCGTGAGCGCCGTCACCGACTTGCCCGAGCCGCTCTCCCCCACCACGCCGAGCGTCTCGCCCGGGTCGAGCGTGAGCCGGGCCGAGGGATCGAGGTCCACGGCGCGCACGACACGGTCCTCGGTGTGGAAGAAGGTCTTGAGCCCGGAGATCTCGAGCAGGGGTTGCGTCATGGCCGGCGGATTGTCCGGGGGCCGGCGCACCCTGTCAACGCCGCCCGTACGGAGGCGGGCGGCGCCCCTCGATCGACCGTACCGAGCCAGGCTCCGGTGCATCATTCGATGCGAACCCGTGGGGGGCCGTCGCGTCGCCGCGCGCTCCGCGCGCCCGCGCGGACCGTGCGAGGCTACGCGGTGCCCGTGTGGCCGAACCCCCCCGCGCCGCGATCGGTGGCGCCGAGCGTGGCGCACGGGGCCCAGGCGGCCCGCGCGACGGGCGCGACGACGAGTTGGGCGACGCGCGTGCCGCGCTCGATCGTCACCGGCTCGGCGCCGAGGTTGGCCAGGAGCACCTGCACCTCGCCGCGGTAGTCGCTGTCGATCGTGCCCGGCGCGTTGAGGCAGGTGAGCCCGTGGCGCAACGCGAGCCCGCTGCGCGGCCGCACCTGCGCCTCGAAGCCGGCCGGCAGCGCGATCCGCAGCCCCGTCGGGATCAGGGCGCGTCCGCCCGGCGCGAGGGTGAGCGGCCCGGCGAGCGCCGCGCGCAGGTCCATGCCGGCGGCGCCGGGCGTCTCGTAGGCGGGCAGCCCGAGGCCCGCGGCGTGCGGCAGGGTCTCGACCGGGACGGTGACGCGCGCGGGCACCCCGGCGAGGCTACCCGCCGCCCCCCCCGCTCACGGCGTGAGCGTGCCCAGCACGACGGGGTGGCGCGCCCCGGTGGCCGAGGGCACGTTGCCCGGCTCGCCGCACAGGGTGGCGTCGGCGAGCAGGGCGAAGGCCACCGCCTCCTTCGCGTCGGGCCAGGGCTCGGGCAGCGGCTCCAGCGCGACGCCCAGCGGGGCCAGGTGCGCCCGCAGCGCCGCCATCAGCGTGGGGTTCCGGCAGCCCCCGCCGCTCGCGCGCAGCGGCGAGCAGCCGCCAAAGCGCGGCAGCACGAAGGCCGCCAGGGCGTCGCGCACGACGAGCGCCGAGAACTCGACCGCGCTGCGCACGAGGTCGGCGGCGCCCAGGGCGGGAAACGCGGCGCGGAGTTCCGCGGCCAGGGGCGCCGAGAAGGTGGCGTAGCCCGCGCTGCGGGGCGGGGGCTGCGCCAACCAGTGGCGCCGGCGCCGGTACAGGTCCAGCAGCACCTCGTCGCACACGGCCCCGCCGGCGCTCAAGGCGCCGTCCCGGTCGATGTCGCCGGTCGCGGCGCGCGCCAGGGCGTCGATCAGCGCGTTGGCGGGGCCCGCGTCGAAGGCCAGGATCTCCTCGGCGCGCGCGGGCAGCACGCTCACGTTGGCGATGCTGCCCAGGTTGAGGCACCCGCTGACCGCGCCCGGCCGCGCGTGTAGCAGCCAGTCCGCCCGCGGCACGAGCGGCGCCCCTTCGCCGCCGGCCGCCACGTCCCGCGCGCGGAAGTCGCTCACGACGGGGACCCCCAGGCGCTCGGCCAGCACCGCCGCCTGGCCGAGTTGGAGGGTGGCGGCGGGGCGCCCGGCGGCGCGCGGGTGGTGGGCGACCGTCTGCCCGTGGCTGCCGACCAGGTCGACGGGGCCGTGGACGGCCAGGAACTCGAGCGCCGCGGCCGCCCACGCCTCGGCCAGGTCGAAGTCCAGGCGGGCGAGCTCCGGCGCGGCGGCCTCGGGGGCCGCCGCGAGCCGGGCCCAGAGCTCCGGCCCGTAGGGGACCGTGCGGGCCGCCTCGACCTGCACCTCCAGGGCCGGGCTCCGGCGCACCCGCACGAGGGCGAGGTCGAGCCCGTCGCGGCTCATGCCGGACATCAGCCCGAGGATCCGGCGCTCGGGCCGGCGCCGCAACTCTTCCAGGCGTTCCCAGGGACCCATGCGCCGGGCGACTCTACCGGGGCCGTCCCGCCCGCGGCTCCCGGAACCGGCGAACGCCCCCCCCGCGGGCCGTGTCCGATGGAGAGGTCCCCCCCGGAGCCCGCCCCATGCGCCCGCCCCTGCGTCACCCCCTCGCCGGCCTCCTGCTCGGGGTCGGCCTCCTGCTGGCCGCGCCGCGGGTCCCCGCGGCCGAGGAGGCGCCCCCGGCCACGCCCCGCGCGGTCGACCTGGCGATCTGCCTGGACACCAGCGGCAGCATGCAGGGCCTCATCGACGCGGCGCGCCTCAAGCTCTGGAGCGTGGTCAACGACCTGGCGCGCCTACGCCCGGAGCCCGACCTGCGGGTGGCGCTGCTCACCTACGGCACGCCGGTCCCGGACAGCGACGGGGACGTGGTGCTGCGTCTCGGGCTCACGCGGGACCTGGACCGGGTCTACGAGGTGCTCTTCGGCCTCACGACCGGCGGGGGCGTCGAGCGCGTCGGGCGCGTGATCGACACGGCGCTGGGTCGCCTGGACTGGAGCCGCGCCGAGGGCCTCGCGGTGGTGTTCGTGGCCGGCAACGAGTCGGCCGACCAGGACGCCGAGCGCCCCTTCCGCGCGGTCGCGGCGCGCGCACGGGACAGGGGCCTGCGCGTGAACGCCGTGTACTGCGGCGGGCCGGACGACGCCGACGCCGCGGGGTGGCGCGAACTCGCTGCGCTCGGCGGCGGCCGTTTCGCGCACATCGACCACGAAGGCGCCGCCCCGACGCCGGCCAGCCCCTTCGACCGCGAACTCGGCGAACTGTCCGGCCGCCTCAACGACACCTTCGTGTTCGCGGGCCCCGCGGGCGGCGCCGCCGCCGAACGCCAGCGGGCCCAGGACGCCAACGCCCGCGCCGCGGGCGCGCCGGCCGCGGCCGAGCGCGCCGCGGCCAAGGCCTCGGGCCTGTACCGCCTCGAGGCGGACCTCGTGCGGCGCCACGGCGAGGGGACGCTCCCCGACGCCGAACTCGCGGCGCTCGCGGACGCAGACCTGCCCCCGGCGCTGCGCGGCCTGGACGCCGCGGGGCGCCGGGAGCGGCTGGCGGCGCTGGCCCGGGACCGCGCGGCCCTCGAAGC
>JAPKHB010000150.1 GCA_026647295.1 Planctomycetota bacterium
GTTCACGGTGGCGGTGGCCGAGGCCTACCTGCGCGCGTTGGAGGCCGAGGAGATCTGGCGCAACGAGGAGGCGGCCTACGCCAGCCTCTCGCAACTCGTCCTGGAACAGGCCGAGAAGGCGCAGGCCGGCCGCATCCCCGAGTTCCTCGTGGACCAGGCCCGCCAGGACCTCCTGCGCAGCGACGACCGGCGCCAGCGCGAACGGGCGGCCTACGAGCGGGCGCTCGACCAGTTGAAGCTCGACCTGGGCGTGCCGGTGGACCAGCCGCTGGAGCCCGACCCCGGCGTGCTGGCGGCCCTGGGCGCCGCGGACGAGGGGCCGGCCCCCGCGGCGGCCGTCGCCACGGCGCTCGACGCGCGGCTGGACCTGCGCAACGCGCGCGACCAGGAGGACGACGCCCGGCGCAAGGTGGCGGTGGCCCGCGACGCGCTGCGCGCCCGGGTGGACCTCACGCTGGGCGCGGAACTCACGACGCCGGGCGAGGCGCCGCTGGACTTCGGCCGGGCCGCCCCGACCGGGGGCGTGGGCCTGGACGTCGACCTTCCGCTGGAGCGCACGGCCGAGCGCAACGCCTGGCGCGCGGCCCAGCTCGCCGCCACGCAGGCCGCCCGCGCGCGCGAGCGCCTCGAGGACCAGGTCGCGCTCGAGGTGCGCGAGGCCGCGCGGCGCCTGGACCAGGCGGCGCGCAGCCGCCAGATCCAGACGGAGGGCGTGCGGCTGGCCGAACGCCGGGTGGAGAGCACCGCGCTGTTCCTGGAGCAGGGCGACGCGACCATCCGCGACCGGCTGGAGGCCGAAGACGCCCGGCGCCAGGCGCGCAACGCCCTGACCACCGCCCGCGTGGACCACTTCCTCGCCCGGCTGCGCCTGGCCAGCGACCTGGGCACGCTGCGGGTGGACGGCGCGGGCGGTTGGACGCTGCTCCCCGAGCCCCCGCCCCCGCCCCAGAATGGGGGGTTTCCGGAGCCCGTGAAGTGACCCACCCGCCGCCCCGCTCCCCCGCCGAGGCCGGCCGCACGGCCCTTCCGGTGCTGCTCCTCCTCCTGGTCGCCGCCGCCGGCGGCGGCGCCTGGGCGCTGGGCCTGTTCGGGCTGGGAGCCGAGGAGGGCATCGGCGTGCCGCTCTCGTCCCCGCTCGTACCGGGCCCGCTGCGCATCTCGATCCTCGAGACGGGCGAACTCGAGAGCCTGGAGCCGGTGACCGTGCTCTCGCCGGTGGAGGGCCAGGCCACGATCGACTACATCGTGCCCGAGGGAACGGTGCTCACCGAGGCGGACGTCGCCGCGGGCACCGTGATCGTGCGCCTGAACACCAGCGAGGTGCAGGAGAAGAAGGATCGCCAGCACCGCGAGTGGACCGACGCCACCGCCGCGCTGGCCAACGCGCGGGCCAACCTCGAGATCCAGCTCGACCAGAACCAGAGCGACCTGCGCACGCGGCGCCTGGAGGTGCGCTTCACGACGCTGGACCTGGAGCGCTACGTCGGCCAGGAGTTGGCCGAGGCGCTGATGGCCTTCACCCTGCCCCCGCCCGACGCCGGGCCCGGCGGGCTCTCGCCCGACGAGGCCCTGCGGCGGGAGGTCGTCGCCGTGCTCGGCGACCCGCGGCTCGCGGGGGAGGCCCGCCAGCGCCTGCGCGAACTCGAGAGCGAGATCCAGCTCGCCGAGGAGGAACTGCGCCGGGCGGAGGACAAGCTCAAGCACTCCGAACGCCTGGAGGCCAAGGGCTACGTGAGCCGCGAGGACCTGGAGGCCGACCGGCTCGCCTTCCAGCGGCGCACCATCGAGCGCGAGCGGGCCATCACGGCCCGCCAGCAGTACGTGAGCTACGACTTCGTGAAGGAGGTCGCGCGGCTGTACAGCGAGCACATGAAGGCCCAGGACGAGTTGCGCCGCGCCGAACGCAGCGCCGAGGCGGTCGAGGCCAAGGCCCGCGCCGACGTCCGCGCCCGCGAGGAGCAGGAGGGCATCACCCGCCAGCGCTACGAACGCTACGTGGCCATGGAGGCGGCGTGCGAGATCCGCGCGCCGGCCGCGGGCCTGGTGGTGTACGGCTCCACGGGCCAGGAACGCGGCTGGCGGGGCCGCGAGCGCATCGAGCGCAACGCCCAGGTCCGCGAGCGCCAGGAGATCCTGCGGATCCCGCGCCCCGGCGACCTCGGGGCCAAGGTGAGCGTGCACGAGAGCCGGGTCGAGGCCGTGCGCGCCGGCCAGCGCGCCTGGGTCATGGTCGGGGCGCGCACCGAGCGGCGCCTGGCGGGCCGGGTGCGCACCGTGGCCAACATGGCCGATTCGCAGAGTTCCTGGTGGAACCCCGACCTCAAGGTCTACACCTGCCAGATCTCCTTCGACGAGCCGCAGCCGGACCTCAAGCCCGGCATGAGCGCGCAGATCGAGATCGTCATCGACGAGTTGGAGGACGTCCTGGCGGTGCCCCTGCAGGCGGTGGGCGGCTCGCGGGCCCGGCCGCTGGTCTACACGTGGGACGAGTCGGCCGGCGCGCCCGTCCCCCACGCGGTGACGCTCGGCCGCGCCAACGACCACCTGGTCGAGGTGCGCGCGGGCCTCGAGCCGGGCTGGCGGGTGGTCCTCGCCCCCCCGCCCGCGCCCCCCGCCCCGGCGGGCCGCGCCGCGGCCGGGCCGGCCCGGGGGGATGCCGGCGGCGCGGGCGCGCCGGCGGCGCCGGGGGCGCCGGGGGCGGCCGGCGCGCCCCGCGGCCGGAGCGGCGGCCCGCGCCGATGACCGCGATCGTCCGGCTCGAGGGGGCGACACGCCTGTACCGGATGGGCGAGCACACGGTGCGCGCGCTGGACGGCGTGGACCTGGAGGTGCCCGAAGGCCAGTACCTGGCCGTCATGGGCCCGTCGGGCAGCGGCAAGTCCACCCTGCTCAACCTCCTGGGCTGCCTGGACCGCCCGACGACCGGCCGCTACTGGCTGGCGGGCCGCGACGTCTCGCGGCTCGACGACGCCGCCCTGTCCCGCGAGCGCAACCGCCGGCTCGGCTTCGTCTTCCAGTCCTACAACCTGATCCCCCACCTCACCGTGCTCGAGAACATCGAGGTCCCGCTCGACTACGCGGGCGTCGCCCCGCGGACGGCCCGCGAGCGCTCGACCGGACTCGCCCGCCGGATGGGGCTCGGCGAGCGCACCGACCACCGCCCCGGGCAGTTGAGCGGGGGCCAGCAGCAGCGCGTGGCCATCGGGCGCGCGCTGGCCAACGACCCGGTCGTGCTGCTGGCCGACGAGCCGACCGGCAACCTGGACTCGGCCACGGGCCTGGAGATCCTGGACGTGCTGGACGGGCTGTGCGCGGCCGGGCGCACGCTGATCGTCGTGACCCACGACCCCAAGGTGGCGACGCGCGCGCACCGCACGATCCACATGCTGGACGGGCGCATCGACCGCGAGGAGCGCCGCGCGTGAGGATCCGCCGGCTGGTGCGCATGGCCTGGAAGAGCCTGTGGCTCCACCGGCTGCGCTCGCTGCTCACGGTGCTGGGCATCGTGTTCGGCGTGATGAGCGTGATCTCGATGCTCGCGATCGGCGAGGGGGTGAAGGAGGAGGCGCAGGCGCAGATCCGCCAGCTGGGCGCGAGCAACCTCATCCTGGCCAGCGTGAAGCCGCCCGAGCCCGAGGGGGGCAACGAGGGCAACGCGCGCGTCCTCGCCTATGGCCTGCTCCGGCGCGACCTGGAGGCGATCCGGCTCGCGATCCCCGAGGTGCGCCACGTGGTGCCGCGCCGGGACGTCCCCGTCGAGGCCTGGGTCGGGCACCGCAAGGTGCAGGCGACCTGCATGGGCACCGAACCCGAGTACCTCGCCGTCGCGGGCCTTCGGCTCGCGGGCGGGCGCTTCCTCACCCGCACCGACGGCGCCGAGCGCGCCGCCGTCTGCGTGCTCGGGGCCGAGGTCGCCCGGCGCCTCTTCGACCACCGCGACCCGGTCGGCGAACTGATCAAGGCGGGCACGCACACCTACCGGGTGGTCGGCACGCTGGCCGCCCGCGGCGAGGGCACGGGCGGCACCGCCGGCGTCGGCGGCGAGAGCGACATGGCCGTGTTCGTCCCCCTGCCCACGCTCCAGGAGCGCACGGGCGACCTGGTCCGGGTCGTCACGAGCGGCTCCATGTCCTCCGAGTCGGTCGAACTGCACCGCATCACCGTGCAGGCGGTGAGCGCCGACGAGCCCGTCGTCCAGCGCGTGGCCCAGGCCCTGCGCGCGCTGATACGCCTGCGCCACGACCGCAAGGAGGACGTGCGCCTCACGGTGCCGCAGGAACTCCTGCGCCAGGCCCGGGAATCCAAGCGCATCTTCACGATCCTGCTCGCCTGCATCGCCGCCATCTCGCTGCTGGTCGGCGGGATCGGGATCATGAACATCATGCTCGCCACCGTCGTGGAGCGCACGCGGGAGATCGGCGTGCGCCGGGCGCTGGGGGCGGCGCGCCGGCACATCGTCGCGCAGTTCCTCGCCGAGACGGTCCTGCTCTCGGTGGGCGGCGGCGCGCTGGGCGTGGGCCTGGGCCTCCTGCTGCCCCAGGTGGTCACCTGGACGCTGGGAATGCCCACGCTCGTGCTGCCGGAGTTCCTGGTCCTGGCCTTCGGGATCTCCGCGCTCGTCGGCGTGGTGTTCGGGCTCTACCCGGCGGCGCGTGCCGCCGATCTGGACCCGGTCGAGGCGCTCCGCCACGAGTGAGTCAGCCCGACCCATGCACGAACCGGCGCGGCCACGCCCCCACGCATCGGGCGGGCTAGGGGACCTCGGTCACGCGCACGCGGGCCCGCGGGCGCATCCCCTCCCCCATCGCGCTGGCGATCGGCAGGAGCCGAAGCGCGTGGGCCCGGCCGGGGGCGACGGCGAGGTCAAAGGCCACGTGCCCGGGCACCTCGCGCTCGAGGCGCGCCTCGGGGTCGATGCGCCAGGCCTCGGCCAGCCGCCCGGCCGGCAGCAACGGCCCCACCTCCAGCGCCCCCGGCGCGGGCGCCATCAGCTCGACCTCGACGCGCACGCGCGCGCCGGCCGGGGTGAAGGCGACCTCCGCGCCGTCGCTGCGCAGTTCGAGCCGCACGTCCACCAGGGCGGCGGCCGGCGCGTCCCGGCCCAGCAGGGTCAACGCCGCCACCCCGCCCGCGGCGAAGCCAACGGCCAGTCCCACCAGCAGGAACGCGAGCGGAACGCGGGCGCCAGGAGGGCCCACCCCCGGACGGTTCAGGAGCCCCCCCCGGGAGCCGACTTCGCGGGGTCCTGGGGCCCCGGCGGGGGGGCTTCGGGGGCCGGCTTGTCGGGCCCGGACCCGCCTTCGGGAGGCGCACCGCCCTCGGGGGGAGCGCCCCCGTCCGGCGCCGCGCCGCCCGGCGGCGCCCCGGGGGGTGGGGACTCGCCGGGCGGGGCCTCCGCGGGCGCGGTGGATGCGAGCACCGCCACCGCGTGCACCGCCGCCGCGTGTGCGCCGGCCCGCCGCCAGCGCGGATCCTGCTCGCCCACCGCGTAGAGCCACAGGCCCCCGTCGGCGTCGCCCGCGGCGAGCCACCCGCCGTCCGGGCTCGCGCCCAGGCAGGTCACTGCCGCCGTCGGCCCCAGGAACAGCGCCCGCGGCGCGAGCGCCTGTGCGTCGATGGCCCCGATCACCCCGGTCGAGGCCGCGTAGAGCGTGGCGCCGTCGGGGCTCGCGGCGAGCGCATTGACGGCTCCCGTGCCCATCTCGAGTTGGCCCGCGGGGGCCCCGCTGGCGTCGTAGGCCTTGAGCCCGAAGCCCTCGACGGCGGCCACGATTCGGGCGCCGTCGGGGCTCACGGCGAGCGCGGTCACCACGCCGCCGGCGGGGATCGAGAGCACCTCCATCCCGGTCTGCGTGTCCCACACCTTGACGGTCTGGTCCGCCCCCCCGGAGTACAGGCGCGCGGGGTCCAGGCCCTGCGCCAGCGCGCGCACCCCGCCGCTGTGCCCTTGGAAGGTGCGCGCCTCGCCGGGGCCGTGGGGCAGCGCCACGATCGCCTGGGTCTCCTCGAGCGCCGCGTACAGCGCGTCGGGGCCCGCCAGCAGGGCGTTCACCCGCGCCCCGGTGTCGTAGGGCTCCGCCGACGCCCACGGGTCGCCGCTCCAGCGGCGCACCGTGCGGTCTTCGCCGGCGGTGGCCAGGCCTCCGCCGGGCAGCCGCACGACGGCGCGCACGCCGCCCTGGTGGCCCGCCAGGGCCCGGGGGTCGCCGCCCGCCGCGGGGTCGAAGTCGCGCACGGTTCCGTCCGCGCCGACGCTCACCACACGCAGTCCCGCCGGGGGCGCGGGCGCCGCGGTCCCGTCGGGGGGCGGGCCGTCGGCGCCCGCCTCGGGCCCGGGCTCCGCGGTCGCCCCGGGAACCCGACGCGGGGTCGCGCCCTCCGGGGTGTAGGCGAACACCCCTTGCATGCCCCGCGCATCGCCGCCGACCAGGCGTCCCTCCACGCCCGGGTCGAAGCACAGGCTCGCGGGGATGGCCGGCGCCTCGGGCAGGACGCTGAAGGGTTCGGGCTCGGGCTCGGGGTCATCCTCCGCGCCCGCGGGCGGGGGCCTTAGGCGGTGGTCCAGCAGCGCGCGCAGGCCGTCGGCCCGCGCCACCCACACCTCGCGGCGCTGGTCGGCGGGGTTGACAAAGCCCAGGGCCAGACGCCCCGCCGCCTCGCCGGCGCCGGGCTGCCATGCCCACGTCTCCAACTCGAAGCCCCGGAGGCTTTCGACCAGGCCCGGCCCCGCCAGGCGCACCCAGGTCGGCGGCCGCTCGGGCTTCGGGGCGTCCGGGCGCAGCAGCACGCGGCCGAACAGCCCCATCGCGTCCGAGCCGTACAGCAGCAGTCCCGAGGCGGGGTCGATCACGACGAGGCGGCCGTGGTTCCAGCCGCGCCGGGCCAGGATCTGCTCGGGCTTCTCGCCCCGGCCGGGGCGCAGGCCCTCGTCCACCCGCTTCCAGGTCTTGCCCGCGTCGAAGGTCTCGAGGACCCCGCCGTTGGGGTCTGCCGGCGCCCAGGGCAGCACGAGGCTGCGCAGCGCCACCAACCAGTGGTCGGGGTCGCTTGGATCCACCGCCAGCGCGGTGGCGTAGGTCGCCGCGGGGATACGCGGCTCGGGCGAGAGCGTCCAGGTGGCGCCCCGGTCCTTCGAGGCGGCGACCGCGCCCCCGCGGGAAAGCAGCACCCGGACCTCGGCCTCGGGGCCGGGCACGACCGCGGCGATGCGCTCCGCGCCGTCCTCGGAGGCGTAGGCCAGCGTCCAGGTGGCCCCGTCGTCCGTCGAGCGCAGCAGCCGGCGCCCCGCCACCCACCACTCGCCGGGCAGCAGGCCGGCGACGAGCACGTCGGGACCGGTCGTCAGCACGCCCACGGCCTCGAAGGTCCGGCCGTCGTCGGTCGAGCGGTACACGCGGCCCGCCGCCGAGAGCGCGAGGTGCACGCCCGTCGGGCCGACCGCGACGTTCACGATCGAGGCCGGGTGCGCCGGCAAGGCGTCGGGGGCCACGGGCGTGAACGTCGCCCCGTCGTCCGTGGACAGGTGCAGCCCCGTCTCGGGCGAGGCGAGGAAGACGCGCTTCTTCACCCGCGGGTGGATGAGGATCTCGCGCGCCAGCGCCAGGCCGTAGCCGGCCGCCGCGCCCTCGGCCGGGCCGCCCAGGGGCCGCCACTCGCGGCCGCTCTCGTCTCCCTCCAGCACGCCCCGGTCCCGGGTGATCACCCGCAGGCGGCGTTGGTTGTGCGGGTCCTGCGCCACGAAGAGGACGTCCGCCGCGAGGATCGGCTCCTTGGCCCACTTCCGGCCGGCGTCCTTCGAGCGCCACAGGCCCGCCGAGTCGGCGAGGTACAGGTCGCGCCCGGCCTGCAGGTACTCGCTCACGTGCCGGATCTCGCGCAGGCCCTCCCCGCCGGGTGCGTTGGGCTCGAACTTGCGCCCGCGGTCGTCGCTGTACCATGCGCCGCTTCGCCCCGCGACAAGGACGTTCTTCTCGGTCTTGGGGTCGCGGCGGATCCAGAAGGTATCGTGGCCGAGCCCCGTGCCCTCCAGGTTGCTGCCGGCGATCTGCTCCCAACTCCGGCCCCCGTCCGCGGACTCGAAGAGGCCTCCGTGGTGGCGTCCATCGTTGTAGGTGCCCACCAGGAGTTGGAGCCCCTTGCGCGGATCCACGACCACCTCGTAGGCCAGGTGCGCCGAGGCGGTGCGGTCCCAGGTGTTGGTGGCCAGGGCCCCTGACGTGATCTCCGCGAACGTGGCTCCCCCGTCGGTGGAGCGGTAGACGTGGCCGTCCACCACGGCGTACAGCGTGTCGGGCTCGCGCTCGTCCACGGTGATGCGGGCGGGCGCGCGGGGCGTGCTGGAGGGCTTCAAGCCGCCCTCGAGGGGGGTCCAGGTCAACCCGCGATCCCGCGAGACGGCCAGCCCCAGCCCCAGCACCTGGGCGTAGAGCACGGCTTCGTCCTTGGGGTGCGCGCGCAGCCCCGCCAGGCCCCGCACCTCCAGCCCGGTGGTGCTGCTCGCCCAGCCCGCGCCCGGCGCCGGCCAGGGCCTGCTCGCGGCGCTCGCCGCCGACGCCGCGCTCGTCGTCACCGACGAGTGGCCGGCCTTCTTCGTCCCGCGCATGGTCGCCGCCGCGGCCGCGCGCCTCGACGTTCGCGTCGAGCAGGTCG
>JAPKHB010000151.1 GCA_026647295.1 Planctomycetota bacterium
GGCTGCCCGCGCTCGCGGGCCAGCCCTGGCGCGAGCACACCGGCCGCGGCCGCGCGGCGGCGCTGCTCGCGGAACTGGCCGAGGTGCCCGACGCCGGCCGCACCGACCTGCGCGCCGGCGTCGCCCGGGCGTTGGCGGCGACGCGCCGCCGGGGGCTCGCCGTGGTCGTCAGCGACTTCTACGACCCCGCCGGCGCGGTGGAGAGCCTGGCGAGGCTCAAGGCCCACGGCCAGGAGGTGCTGGCGCTGCACGTCGTGGACGACGCCGACGTCGAGTTCGCCCCGGGCGAGTCGCTGCGCTGCGTGGACGCCGAGACGGGCGAGGAGGTGCGCGTGGACGTGACGCGCGAGTTCCTCGACCGGCTCGTGCGCGGGTGGCACCGGCGCGCGGAGTCGCTCGAGCGCTGGTGCGCCGCGCGCCAGGTGCTCTACCAGCGCTCCGACGTGGACCGGCCCCTCTTCGACGAGGTGCGCGACATGCTCCGGCGCGGGGTCGCGCTGGCGGCGCGCTGATGGGGCGCCTGGCGCTGGCGGTCCCGGGCCCCCTTTCGGCCCTCGGGCTCGAGGCCGCCGCCCCCAACCTCCTCTGGGGCCTGCTCGGGCTGGTGCCGCTCGCCGTGTTGCAGCTCTACGCCCGGCGCCGCCGGCGGGTGGTGGTGCCCTTTGCCCCGCTGCTCGCCGAGACGCTGGGGCCCGCGCGCGAACAGGCCTGGTGGCGCCGGCTGCGCGAGGCGCTCTCGCTGCTGCTGCGCGCCGCGGCGCTTTCGGCCGTGGTCTTCGCCCTGGCCGGGGTCGGGGCCGTCTCGGCGGACGCGCCGGACCCGCACGCGATCCTGGTCCTGGACGAGGACGCGACGCTCGCCGCCCGCGAGGGCGCCGGCCCGCGGGCCGCGGAGGCCCGGGCCCTGGCGCGGGCCTGGCTGGACGCCCGGCCGCGCGAGCCGGACCGGCTGCGCGGCCCGGTCAGCGTGGTCGTGGCCGGGCCCGTGCCCCGGGTGCTGGCGGTGGGCGAACGCGACCCCGCGCGCCTGGCGGCCCTGCTCGCCGACTACGCGCGCGAGCCCCTCGCCGGGCGCGGGGACCTCGGGGGGGGGCTCGCCCTCGCCCGCGCGCTCGCCGGGCGGCTGGGCGGGCCCGCGCGCGGGGTCGTGATCAGCGCGCGCGAGGCCCCCGGCGCGGCCCCCCACGCGGCGGCGCCGGGGGCCGGGCCCGGGGCCGACGGGCTCGCGGTCGAGTGGCTGGGCGTCGGCCGCACGCGCACCAACCACCGCCTGCTCGACGCGCGGGCCGAAGCGCAGCCCGACGGGGGCTGGCGGCTGCTCTTCGAGGTCGACAGCGAGGCGCCCGGACGCCGGCGCCTCGCGCTCGAGGTCCTCCTCGGGGACGAGGTGCTGGGCGGGGCCGAAGCCGAGGTCGAGGGCCCGGGCTCGACCGCCCGCCTCGAGGTGCGCCTCGGGCCCGCGCCCCGCGCGCGCGGCGTGCGCGCGCGCCTTTCGCCCACGGACGACTACCCGCCGGACAACGAGGCCTGGCTGTGGCTGCCCGCGCGCCCGGCCGTGTCGGTGCTGCTGGTGCACGACGGCGCCCCGCGCCCGTACACGGTGGCCGCGCTCGCGGCCCTGGACTTCCTCGACGCGGCGGCGAGCGGCCAGGTACTCGCCCGGGACCTCGCGCGCGCCGCCGCGCGCGACGTGACCGTCGTGGACGGGGCCGCGCTTTCGCCCGGCAGCCTTGGGCCCGGCGCGTGGGTGTTCCTCGCGCCGCTGGGCGGCGACCTGCCCTTCGAGGTGGGGCGCGAGGTGGCCGATCCGCTGGTGTGGCGCACGCGGGCCCACCATCCGCTGCTGCGCGGGCTCGACCTCTCCGAGGCCTACGCCGTCCGGGCCTTTGCGCTCGCGGGCCACGGGCTCGAGCCGCTGGCCTTCGCCGAGGGCGCGGCGGTGGTCGCCGAAGGCGCGCGCGACGGCGTGCGCTACGTCGTCCTGGGCATCGACCCGGAGGGCTCGGCGCTGCCGCTGCGGGCCGCCTTCCCCCTCCTGATCCGGAACGCGCTGCGCCGCCTGGGGCTGGAGCCGCGCCAGCCGCTGCCCGAGCGCCTCGGCCCGGGCGCCCCGCTCGCCCGGCCGCCGGGGGCCGCCGCCGGCGGCGTGCGCTGGCGCCTCGGGGAGGGGGGGCCGGAGGTCCACGACCCGCCCGGACGGCCCGAGCCGCCGGGCCTTCCGGCGGGCTGGTCCGGGATCCTGTGGCGCAAGGTCGGGGAGGGGCCCTTCGAGGCCGTGGGGGCGGCCAGCGACCTCGATCCCACCCGGCGCGTCACGCCGGCGCGGCCGGCGGCCGAGGCGCCGGCGCCGGCCGTTGCGCTCGCGCCCGCGGGCCAGCGCTGGCGGCTGCTGTGGCTGTTCCTGGCGGTTGCCTGCCTTGCGGCCGACCTGCTGTGGCTCGGATCCGCCCGGCGGCGCTCCCGCGGGGGGCCCGCCGGGGGCGCCGGGGGCGCCCGGGGCGCTCCCCGGGCGGCTTGACCCGTCCGACCCGCGGGCTACAAGGCATCATGGAACAGCGCCTGCACACCCTCGCCCTGACCTTCGACGATGTGCTGCTCGTCCCGCAGCGCAGCGATGTCACGCCCGACGCCGTGTCGGTCCGCACGCGGTTCTCCCGGCGCGTGAAGCTCAACGTTCCGCTCGTCTCCGCCGCCATGGACACCGTGACGGAGAGCGAGATGGCGATCGCGCTCGCCCGCCAGGGCGGGATCGGCGTCATCCACAAGAACCTCCCGGGCGCCGAGCAGGCGCGCGAGGTCACGCGCGTCAAGCGCAGCGTGAACGGCGTGATCAACGACCCGATCACGCTGCCGCCCGACGCGCCCGTCGATCGCGCCCGCGAACTGATGGACGTGCACCGCATCTCGGGCATCCCGATCGTCCACGAGGACGGGGCCGCCGACGACCCGCCGCGCGTCATCGGCATCCTGACGAGCCGCGACCTCAAGTTCGCCGAGTCCGGCCAGGCCGTCTCCGAGGTGATGACGCGCGCCGACCTGGTGACCGCGCCGCCCGACACCGACCTGGACCAGGCGCGCGCGATCCTGCACCAGGCCAAGGTCGAGAAGCTGCTGCTGGTGGACGAGCGCCAGCGCCTGCACGGGCTGATCACGATCCGCGACCTGGACAACCTGCTGCGCTTCCCCGAGGCCAACCTGGACCCCAAGGGCCGGCTGGTGGTGGCCGCGGCCGTGGGCGTCTTCGACGACGAGCGGGCCGCGGCGCTGGTCGAGGCCCACGTGGACGTGCTCGTGGTCGACACCGCGCACGGCCACTCCGGCAACGTGATCCGCGCCGTGGAGCGCTTCAAGGCCGCGTGGCCCAACGTCGACGTCGTGGCCGGCAACATCGCCACGGCCCAGGCGGCCGAGGACCTGATCGCGGCGGGCGCCGACGCGCTCAAGGTGGGCATCGGCCCCGGCAGCATCTGCACCACCCGCGTCGTGGCGGGCTGCGGCGTGCCGCAGCTCTCGGCCGTGGACGCGGTGGCGCGCGTGGCGCGCCCGCGCGACGTCCCCGTGATCGCCGACGGCGGCATCCGCTTCAGCGGCGACATCGTCAAGGCGCTGGCGGCCGGCGCTTCCAGCGTCATGCTCGGCGGGCTCTTCGCCGGCACCGACGAGAGCCCGGGCGAGGTCATCTACTTCCAGGGCCGCACCTTCAAGTCGGTGCGCGGCATGGGCAGCCTCGGGGCGATGATGTCGGGCTCCGGGGACCGCTACCAGCAGGGCGAGGTGCGCCAGCGCGAGAAGTTCGTCCCGGAGGGCGTGGAGGGGCGCGTGCCCTACAAGGGGCCGCTGGCCGCCTTCGCCTACCAGTTGGTCGGCGGGCTGCGCAGCGGGATGGGCTACTGCGGCAGCGCCTCGATCGACGAACTGTGGGACAAGGCGCGCTTCGTGCGCATCACCCAGGCCGGCGTGCTGGAGTCGCACCCGCACGACGTGCGCATCACCCGCGAGGCCCCCAACTACCTGGTGGAGCATGGCTAGGAACGCGCCCCCCCCCGAGCCCGCGCCGGCGCCGGCCCCGGCGCCGGCCGCCCCGCGCCACGAACTCTTCCTCGTGGTGGACTTCGGCGCGCAGTACGCCCAGCTCATCGCGCGGCGCGTGCGCGAGCACCGCTGCTACGCCGAGATCATCCTGCCGCAGGACCTGGGCCGGCGGATCTCCGGCGCCAAGGGCGTGATCTTGAGCGGGAGCCCCTGGAGCGCCTACGAACCCGGCGCCCCCACGCTGGACCCCGCCGTGTTCGACGCCGGCGTGCCCATCCTCGGGATCTGCTACGGCATGCAACTCGCCGCGCACCTGCTCGGCGGAGCGGTTGCCCACGCCGCCCACCGCGAGTACGGCCCGGCGCGCCTGGAGGTCCTGCCCGGGGGCGACGGCCTCTTCGCCGGGCTCGAGGGGCCGCTCGAGGTGTGGATGAGCCACGGCGACCGCGTGGAGCGGCTGCCCGAGGGCTTCGAGGCCATCGCGCGCACGCCCGCCGCGCCCTACGCCGCGGTGCGCCACGCCGGCCGGCGCCTGTACGGCGTGCAGTTCCACCCCGAGGTGACCCACACGCCGCGCGGCTCCGAACTGCTCAAGAACTTCCTCTTCCGCGTCTGCGGAGCGGCGGGCGACTGGACCATGCGCTCCTACGTCGACGAGAGCGTCGAGCGCATCCGCGCCCGCGTCGGCCCCGAGGACCACGTCATCTGCGGCTTGAGCGGCGGCGTGGACTCGACGGTCGCGGCCGTGCTGATCCACCGGGCGATCGGCGCGCGGCTCACCTGCATCTTCGTCGACAACGGCCTGCTGCGCCGGGACGAGGCCGAGGAGGTGCTCGGGGCCTTCCGCGAGCGCTACCAGATCCCGCTCGTGTTCGCGGACGCCGGCCCGCAGTTCCTGGCGGCCCTGGCGGGCGTGACCGACCCCGAGGAGAAGCGCCGGCGCATCGGCCACGTGTTCGTCGACGTGTTCCGCGCGCACGCCCGGTCCGTGCCCGGCGCCCGCTTCCTCGCCCAGGGCACGCTGTACCCCGACGTGATCGAGAGCCAGTCGGCCTTCGGCGGCGCCTCCCAGACGATCAAGACCCACCACAACGTCGGCGGGCTGCCCAAGGAACTGGGCTTCGAGCTGCTCGAGCCCTTCCGCGCGCTGTTCAAGGACGAGGTGCGCCAGATCGGCCGCGAACTGGGCGTGCCCGAGCGCTTCGTGCGGCGCCAGCCCTTCCCCGGCCCGGGCCTCGCGGTGCGCGTGGCGGGCGAGGTGACCGCCGAGCGCCTGGCGATCCTGCGCGAGGCCGACGCGATCGTGCGCGAGGAGATCGAGCGCGAGGGCCACGACCGCGACCTGTGGCAGTACTTCGCCGTGCTCGTGCCCGTCAAGACGGTGGGGGTGATGGGCGACGGCCGGACCTACGAGAGCGTGATCGCCGTCCGGGCCGTGAAGAGCGTGGACGCCATGACGGCCGACTGGGCCGACCTGCCGCGCGCCGTCCTCCAGCGGGTGAGCAACCGCGTGATCAACGAGGTGCGCGGCGTGAACCGGGTGGTGTACGACATCAGCACGAAGCCGCCCTCCACGATCGAGTGGGAGTGACCCGGTGAACGCCCCCGGGCTGGGCCTCGCCGACGTGCTGGAGGCCGCGGCGCGCATCCGCCCGTTCGCCCACCGCACGCCGCTGCTCACGAGCGCCTCCTTCGACGCGCGCGTGGGGGCCCGGGTGTGGTTCAAGTGCGAGGGCTTCCAGCGCGTCGGCGCCTTCAAGTTCCGGGGCGCGACCAACGCGGTGCGCGCGCTAGGCGATGCCGAGGCGGCCCGCGGCGTGCTCACGCACTCCTCGGGCAACCACGCCCAGGCGCTCGCGCTCGCGGCCCGCCAGCGCGGGATCCCCTGCTGGGTGGTGATGCCGCGCGACGCGCCGGCCGTGAAGCGCGCGGCCGTCGAGGGCTACGGGGCGACCGTCGTGCCCTGCGAGCCCACGCTGGCCGCGCGGGAGGCGACGGCCCGGGCGGTCGGGGCCGAGACGGGCGCCGTGTTCATCCACCCCTACGACGACCCGCGGGTCGTGGCCGGCCAGGGGACCGCGGCGCTCGAACTGCTCGAGGACGCCCCCGAGCCGCTCGACGTCCTGGTCGTCCCGGTGGGGGGCGGGGGGCTGGCCAGCGGCACCTGCCTCGTGGCCCACGGGCTGCGCCCGGAACTCGTCGTGCTGGGCGCCGAGCCCGCCGGCGCCGACGACGCGCGCCGTTCGCTCGCGGCGGGCCGCCGGCTGGCGCAGGAGGACCCGCGCACCGTGGCGGACGGGCTGCGCACGGAACTCTCCGACCTCACCTTCTCGATCCTGCGGGCCCACCTCGCGGAGGTCGTCGCCGTGCCCGACGCCGAGACGCTGGGGGCGATGCGCTGGCTCACCCAGCGCCTCAAGATCCTGATCGAGCCCTCCAGCGCGGTCGCGGTCGCGGCGCTGGAGGCCCGCCGCGAGGCCGTGGCCGGCCGGCGCGTGGGCGTGATCTTGAGCGGGGCCAACGTGGACCTCTCGCTGCTCGCCGGGTGACGCCGTAGGCTGGCGGCGTGGTGCATCCGGCTGCTTCCTCCCGCGGCGGGCGGGCCCCCTGGGGGGCCGCGCTCGCCCTCCTGTCCGGGGCGCTGTGCGCCGGCTGCGGAGACCCCCCGGGCGCGCCGGCTCCGCCCGCGGTGGCCTACGACGGCGCCGGCCGGTGGCTCGGGGCACAGCCGCCCGCGCCCCCGCGCCACGGCCGCAGCCTGGTCCTGGTCGTGATCGACACCCTGCGCGCCGACGCGCTCGAGCGCATGCCCTTCCTGCGCGGGCTCGCCGCGCGCGGCGTGCGCTTCGACCAGGCCTGCGCCCCGGCGCCGTGGACCCCGCCGAGCCTGGCCAGCCTGCTCACCGGCCTCCTGCCCTACGAACACGGCTGCGACGAACTCGACCGCCCGTTGCTCGCCGACGCGCTGCCGACCTACGCCGAGGCGCTCTCGGCGAGCCACGGCTACCAGTGCACGGCCTTCGTGGACGGGCCGTGGTTCGGGGAGTCGGCCTCGCTGCTCCAGGGCTTCGAGGTGGGGGGGATGAACCTCGGGCTCACGCAGATCCAGCGCGGGCTCGCGCGCTGGCTGAACCGGCGCGACCCCGACCGCCCCTTCTTCCTGCTCATCCACACCTTCGACGCGCACGACCCCTACGGGCCGCTGCCCCAGCGCCCGCCCGCGGGGCTCCCGCCGCTGCCCGAGGCCCTCGACGACGCCCAGGTCACGCGCTGGTTCATGACCGACGCCCTGCGCCGCGAGCAACTCCTCGGGCGGCTGGGGCCGGACCTGGCCCGCACGGTGCTGCGCTACACCTGGGAGGGGTACCGCCGCGCCCCCGACCCGGCGCTCGCCGCGGCCCTGCGCGAGGCCTACTACGCCGGCGTCGGGTGGGTGGACGGCCTGCTGCGCGAGACGGTGGCGTGGCTGGAGGGCCAGGGCCTGCTGCGCGACGCCTGGCTCGTGGTGACCAGCGACCACGGGGAGGCCTTCGGCGAGCACGGCCTGCTCGGCCACGGCCGGGACCTGCACGACGAGATGCTGCGCATCCCGCTGGTGGTGGTCGGGCCCGAGCCCTTTGGCGGGGGGCGCGTGGCGGGGGGCAGCGTCGGGCTGGTGGACGTGCTGCCGACCTTCTTCGCCTCCGAGGGCCTGGCGGACCTGCCCGGCGCGCACGGGCGTTCGCTCGCCGGGGCGCTCGCGCCGGCCGGGGCCCCCGGCTGGCCCGTGATCGCCCAGGAGCGGGTGGACGGGCGCACGGCGCCGGTGGAGCACCCGATCCTCTTGAGCGCGGTGCGCACCGCGACCCGCAAGTGGATGGTGCGCCACGGGCCCGCCGAGCCCGGGGGCCTCGAGCAGGTCTACGACCTCGCCGCCGACCCCGCCGAGGCCGCACCCGGGCCCGCCCCGGATCCCGCCGCCGCCCCGGAGTCGCCCGACGCGGCGCTCGCGGCCGCCATCCGCCGCGCCCGCGCCGCCCAGACCGCCTTCTGGTCCTCCCTCACGCGCCCCCGCTGACCGTACCGAGCCCGGCTCGCAACCGTCAGGCCGGCCCCCCCGCGACGGAAACGAGCGCGGCTCGGCATCGTCAGGGGCGGTTGGTGAAGGCGCCGGAAACCGAGCCCTTCCCAACCCCCTGCCGGCGGGTAGCGTTTGGAGTGGGCGGGGGCAAGGGCTTCCGCTTCCACCGGCGGGGACCCGCGCGCGGGCGGTCCCTCCCGAAGCCCAACCCGGGTTCCCCGCCGGTCTTCCCCCCGCGCCCGCCGGGCCGGCGCCGCGTGCCCGAGGGCCCTGCGGGCCCCGCGGGCCCCCGCGGCGGCGTCAGCGGGCCTCGTGCACGATCCGCGCGATCACCTCGGCGGAGGCCGCGCCGAGCACGTGGCGCGCGAGGCGCTCGCTCGCCTTCTTGCCGATGCCGGCGAGGTGGATCTCCTGGAGGTTGCGCTCGCTCCAGATCCTCGGGAAGGCGCCCTCGTACTCGGGGCGCGCGAGGCCGAGCACCATCCAGGGCGCGTCGCCGACGTTGCGGAGCGCGGAGTCGATGAACGAGATCGACGGGA
>JAPKHB010000152.1 GCA_026647295.1 Planctomycetota bacterium
GGCGGGGGGCGGGCTAGGCTGGCGCCGGCCCCTCCCCCCGACGCCAAGGAGGCGTGCTGTCCGTGGAGCCCGAAGCGACTGCCCCCGGGGGCTTTCCCCGCACGACGCGCGAGTTGCGCGAGGCCCTCGAGGCCGCCGGCCTGCGGCCCCGCAAGCGCCACGGGCAGTGCTTCCTCACCGACGTCCAGGCCGTGGACGCGATCGTGAGGGACGCCGAGGTGGGGCCGGCCGACAAGGTGGTGGAGGTGGGCACCGGGCCGGGCCTGCTCACCCACGCCCTGTGCGAGGCGGGGGCGGAGGTCGTCACCTTCGAGTTGGACGAGCGCATCCAGGCGCTGGCCCGGACGCTGAGGGCCTGGCCGGCGCGGGTCCGCTTCGAGACCGGCGACGTGCTGGCCGGCAAGCGCACGCTCGCGCCGACCTTCGCGGCCGCCTTCGACCCGCCGGCGCAGGGGGCTGCGCGCCCGGTGAAGCTCGTCAGCAACCTGCCCTACGCCGTGGCCACCCCGGTGCTGCTCGGCGTCCTCGCCCTGGCCCGGCCGCCGGAGCGGATCGTGGCCATGGTGCAACTGGAGGTGGCCGAGAAGCTGCTCGCGCCGGCGGGGAGCGCCGCCTACGGCGTGCCGAGCGTGCAGGTCGGGCTCAAGGCGACCGGGCGCATCCTGCGCCGCTTCGGCCCGCAGGTGTTCTGGCCGCCGCCCCGGGTGCGCTCGGCGCTCCTGGAACTGCGCCCGCGCCGGCCCGCGCCGCTTCGCCCCACGGAGCACCTGCCCTTCGGCCGCTTCCTGACGGCCCTGTTCTCGCAGCGCCGCAAGGTGCTCTCCACGGCGCTCGCCCAGGCGCTGGGGGACCTGGGCCCCGCGGCGCGCGCCGCGCGACTGGAGCGGCTCGGCCTCTCGCCCGCCGCGCGCGCCCAGGAACTCGCCCCCGAGCGGCTGGTGGAACTCTGGCGCGGGTGAGCGCCCGGCGCAGGGCCGGGGGCCCCCGCGCGGAACCCGCCAGGGGGGTCCAGGGTCCTATACTGGCCCCCCCGCGCCCGCCGGCCCCCGTCCCCTGGAGCGACCCGCCTTGGGCCTGATCCCCGACGCCGTCCTCGAGCAGGTGCGCGAGGCCCACGACATCGTCGACGTGGTGGGCCGGGCGGTCCCGCTCAAGCCGGCGGGGCGCAACTTCAAGGCCCTGTGCCCGTTCCACGACGAGAAGACGCCGTCCTTCACCGTCAACCCCGAGCGCCAGACCTTCAAGTGCTTCGGCTGCGGCAAGGGCGGCAACGTCTTCCACTTCCTGATGGAGACACAGGGGCTCTCCTTCCCCGAGGCCGTGCGTCAGCTCGCGCAGGAGCGCGGCATCGCGCTGCCCGAGACCCGCGGCGCGCCGGCCGCGCCCCGGCGCGAGCAGATCGATCCGCTGCGCCGGGCCCTGGCCTTCGCCCACCGCACCTACGTCGAGTGCCTGGAGGGGCCGGAGGGGGCGGAGGCGCGCGCCTACCTGGAACGGCGGGGCTACGACGCCGCGGCCCGCCGCGCCTTCGGCCTGGGCTACGCGCCCGCGGCCTGGGACCGCCTGCTCACCCGCGCGACGCGCCAGGGGCTCGCGCCGCGGGCGCTCCTGGAGGCCGGCCTCCTGGTGGCACGCGAGGGGGGCGGGCACTACGACCGCTTCCGCCACCGCGTGATCTTCCCGATCGCCGACGGCCAGGGCCGGCTGGTCACCTTCGCGGGCCGCACGCTGGATCCGGACGAGCAGGCCAAGTACCTCAACGGCCCGGAGACGCCGCTGTTCAAGAAGGCGCACACCCTGTACATGCTGCACCGGGCGCGCGACGCGATCCGCAAGGCGGGCGAGGCGTTGCTGCTGGAGGGGTACACCGACGTCCTGATGTGCCACCGCTTCGGCTTCGACCGCGCGGTCGCGGGCATGGGCACGGCCTTCACCGAGCGCCAGGCCCGGCTGCTCAAGCGTTTCGGCTCGCGGGTGGTGCTGCTCTACGACGGCGACGAGGCGGGCCGGCTGGCCGCCGAGCGCTCCCTGGACCTGCTGCTCGCCGAGGGCCTGGAGGTGCGCGTCGCCCTCCTGCCCGAGGGCCGCGACGCCGACGAGATCCTGCTGGAGGAGGGGCCCGCGGCGCTCGAGGCGATCCTCTCCCGGGCCGTCGGCTTCTTCGAGTACCGCCTCGGCCTGCTCGCGGCCCGCCACGACCTCAACACGCCGCGCGGGCGCTCGGAGGCCTCCGAGGCCCTGGTGGCCAGCATCCTCAAGGTGCGCTCCCCGGTGGAGCGCGACCTGCTGCTGCGCCAGGTGGCCGAGCGCCTGGGCGGGGGCCCCGCCACGGAGGGCGCGCTACGGCAGGTGGCGGCCCGCCTGGCCGGCGCGGGGCCCCGGCCGCGGGCGCCCGCCCCCCCCCCGGCCGGATCCGGGACCCTGCGCGAGCGCAGCCTTGGTCTAAGGGACCGGGACTTCCTGGCCGCCCTCCTCCACTTTCCGGCCGGCCGCGACGCCCTCTTCGCCGCCCTGGGCAGTGAGGATTTCGCCCGCCCCGGGGCGCAGGCGCTCTATAACGCCCTGTTCGGCCTCCACCAGAAGGGCTCCGAGTTCCACGTGCACCGGCTCATGGCCCGCTTCGCCGACGACAGCGAGATCGCCTTCCTGCTCGCCGACCTCCCCGGCCCGGAGGGCCTGGAGGACCGGGTGAGGGACCACCTGCGCTACCTGGAACGCCAGCGCCTGCTCGACCGCCAGCGGCGCCGGGTGCGCGAGGCGCTCGCCCGCGAGGCCGCCGGTCCCCGGGAGGGCCCCCGGGCCGCCGCGTCCAGTCCCGACCCCGACGACTTCAGTTTCGGGGCCGCCGAGGGCGCCGACGGGGAGGACCTGGACGCCGGCTTCCCGTTCCTGTCCCCGGAGGATCCCGAATGACGCGCCGGGTCGACCCCTTCGTGCCGCCCAGCCCGCTGGACGAGATCGAGGCCGAGATCGCCGAGCTGGTGCAGACCGGGAAGAAGCGCGGCTACCTCACCTACGAGGAACTCAACACCGCCGAGCCGGAGAAGGCGCCCTGCCCGGCGATGATGGACCGCATCCTCCAGCGGCTCGACCTGGAGCAGATGGAGGTCATCGACGGCGAGGTGGCCAAGCAGCGCGAGCGCGAGGCCTACGAGAAGCGGGGCCAACCCCTCCCCGAGCACCTCCAGCTCCGCTCGCGGCGCGACGACGGCAAGGAGAGCGCGCTCAACCTGCCGATCACCACCGAGAAGATCGACGACCCGGTGCGCATGTACCTGACGCAGATGGGCGAGATCCCGCTGCTCACGCGCGACGAGGAGATCAGCCTCTCCAAGAAGATCGAGATCACGCGCAAGCGCTACCGGCACGCGGTGCTGGGCTGCGGCGCGGGGATCAGCGCGGCGCTGCGGATCCTGCGCGACGTGACGGGGGGCGACCTGGCCTTTGACCGCACGCTGCGGATCGGCACCGCCGACCCGGTCGACAAGGACGACCTGCAGCGGCGCATGCCGTTCAACCTGCGCACCATCGAGAAGCAGCTCGAGGTGATGACGGGCCTGATGGAGAAGCTCGTCCACGGCAAGCCCTCCGAGGCGGCCCGCAAGCGCATCGAGGAGGAGTTGCTCGCGCGCAAGCTCAAGGCGCTCAAGCTCCTCGAAGAGGTGGCGATCCAGACCAAGAAGATCCGCCAGGTCCACGAGGACTGCTACGAACTCGACGCCGAGATCCGCGAACTGCGCCGGCGGCTGCGCGAGCTCAAGCGCCGGGGCGGCGAAGAGGACGAGATCGCCAGCGTCGAGGAGCGCCTGGCCGACATCGAGATCCAGGTGCTCGAGCCGCTCGACACGTTCCTCCAGCGCTGCGCGCAGATCCGCTACCGCTTCCAGGAGTACGAGGAGGCCAAGCGCAAGTTGAGCAGCGGGAACCTCCGCCTGGTGGTGAGCATCGCCAAGAAGTACCGCAACCGCGGCCTCACCTTCCTCGACCTGATCCAGGAGGGCAACACGGGCCTGATGAAGGCCGTGGAGAAGTACGAGTACCGCCGCGGCTACAAGTTCAGCACCTACGCCACCTGGTGGATCCGCCAGGCCATCACCCGCTCGATCGCCGACCAGGCCCGCACCATCCGGATCCCGGTCCACATGATCGAGACGATGAGCAAGATCCGCAACGTCACCAAGAAGCTCGTCCAGAAGATGGGCCGCGAGCCGACGCTCGAGGAGATCGCCACCGCGAGCGGGATCAGCCTCGAGGAGACCAAGCGGGTCATGAAGATCTCCAAGCACCCGATCAGCCTGGACCGGCCGATCGGGGACTCGGAGGACAGCTACTTCGGCGACTTCATCGAGGACGAGCAGGTCGAGAGCCCCGTCAGCGCCGCGACGCACGAGATGCTCAAGGACAAGATCGACCAGGTGCTGCAGACGCTCACCTTCCGCGAGCGCGAGATCATCAAGTTGCGCTACGGCATCGGGGACGGCTACACGTACACGCTGGAAGAGGTGGGGAAGATCTTCAAGGTCACGCGCGAGCGCGTGCGCCAGATCGAGGCCAAGGCGGTGCGCAAGCTGCAGCACCCGGTGAGGGCCCGCAAGCTGGAAGGCTTCCTGGAGACATGATGGGATCGACGCCCCCGAAGATCGCGGGGGCGCCGGCCCCCCGGACGCGCGCGCCGGGCGAGGTGCGCCGATGACCACCCAGGTGAGCGAGGTCCTGGACCGCCTCCTCCAGCTCGCGGCGCACGACGACCGCCTGAAGCGCCTGGAAGAGACCCTCGCCCGCGCGCCCGCCGCCGCGCAGGTGCACGAGGCGGCCGCCGCCGAGGTCGCCGGGAAGATCCGCCTGCTCGCCGAGAAGCTCGCGGTGCTCAAGGCGCAGGTGCGCCTGCGCGAGAACGAACTCAAGGGGCACGAGCAGAAGGTGGCCCGGCTCAAGCAGCAGAGCGGCGAGGTGCGCACGAACCGCGAGTTCATGGCCTTCCGCTCGGAGATCGCCAACACCCAGGCCGAGGCCGACCGCCTGGCCGGCGAGGTCCTGCGCATCCTGGACGTGGTCAACCAGGCCGAGGCGCGCCTTGGCGCCCTCTCGGCCGAGCGGGACCGGGCGCTCCAGGCCGCCGCCGAGGCCCGCCGCCAGGAGGAAGAGGACCAGCTCGAGCGCAAGGCCGAGCGGGACGGCCTCGTGCGCGAGCGCCCGGCGTGCAGCGAGGGCATCCCGGCCGAGGCGCTGGAGTTGTACGAGCGGGCCCGCCAGGCCCGCGGCCACGGCATGGCGGTCCTGGAGGGCGCCTATTGCAGCGCCTGCGGAGACTTGCAGACGCGCAACGACGTCTACGCCGTCCAGAACCGCACCCGCCTGGTCCCCTGCAAGGGGTGCAATCGCATCCTCTTCCTGGCCTGACCCTGGGGGGGTAGACTGGGGCCGGCGAGCGGGCCGGATGATCGCGGGGTCCCCTCCGGGGGGCTTCGAGGAAAGTCCGGGCTCCGCAGGGCGCAGAGGTGGGTAACGCCCACCGGGCGCAAGCCCAGGGAAAGCGCAACAGAGAGCAGACCGCCGATGGGCCCCTTCGGGGGTCACAGGCAAGGGTGAAACGGTGGGGTAAGAGCCCACCGCGGGGTCGGTGACGCCCCCGGCACGGCAAGCCCCTCTGGGAGAAAGGCCGAATAGGGAAGGACGGACGCCCCCCTCGGGGGGCGCCCACGGCGTGGCCCGCGCCGCAGGACTTCCGGGTTGGCCGTTCGAGGCCGCCGGCGACGGCGGTCCCAGATCGATGATCATCACGCCGCGGCAGCCGCCGCGGCGCACAGGACCCGGCTTACAGGCCCGCTCGCCGCTTCTCCCCCTCCGCCGGGCCGGCGCACCCGCTCCCCTAGCGTTCCTTGTCCCAGGTGGGGCGCTTCTTGTTGGCGTTCCACCAGTCGCGCCACTCCTTGGGCCGCGTGAGCGTGGCCCCCGTGAGCGCCTGGAGCGCGCCGCGCAGCGCCTGGCTGTAGACGCCCCAGCGCTCCGTGGCGATGCGGGACAGCACCTTGTCCTCGGGCCGCACCGACATCTTGTAGTTCCAGGTGGTCTCGTACAGGTCCACCAGGCGGCGCACCGCCTCCTTGCGCTCCTTCAGCGGCGCGCGCGGGTACACGGCGAGGGCCCGCCCCGCCTCCGCGACCACCTCGGCGTCCTCGTCAAAGCGCAGGAGGCTCGCCAGGGGCTCGACCGCGGCGGGGTCTGCCATCACCGCCAGGGCGTGGGCGACGCGGCGGCGCAGGTCGGCGTCGCGCCGGAACTCGTTGCCCTCGAGCAGGCCGGCCAGCGGCGCGACCAGGTCGGCGTGGCGCTCGCGCTCCACCAGGGCGAACACCGCGTCGCGCACCGGCGCGTCCGGGAGCACGACCGCCTCCAGCGCCGCCTCGGCCGCCTCGGGCCCCCCCAGGGCCCCGAGGCTCTCCAGCGTCTCGCGGATCTCCGGCCCCTTCTGCGCGGCGTGCGGGCTGCGCGCGAGCTTGCGCAGGCGGCTCTTGAGCCCCTTGATGGCGTGGCGCCGCGCGCCTTCGGTGAGCGCCGGCGCCTCCCCGCCCGGCGGGGGCTCGGCCGGCGGGGGCTCGGCCGCCGCGCCCCGCGCCCCGAGCGCCAGCAGCCCGAGCCAAAGGGGCACGAGCCACGGGGCGGGAGGGCGCGGGCAGGCGGTCATGGCCCTATCCTAAACGCGCCCGCGGCCCCGCCGCCCGCGGGCCCCCCGAAGGACCTTGGCCCCGTGCACGCCGACCCCCTGCTCGCCTACCGGTCGCACTTCCCGACGCTGGCCACCTCCACCTACCTCATCTCCAACAGCCTGGGGGCGATGCCCGCCGGGGCCGCCCGGGACCTCGAGTCCTACGCCACCACGTGGACCACCCGCGGGGTGCGCGCCTGGGAGGAGGGCTGGTGGGCGCTGGCCGGCGAGGTGGGCGACCGGATCGGCCGCCTGATCGGCGCCCCGCCGGGCACCGTGTCCATGCACGCCAACGTCACCCTGGCCGAGGCGGTGGTGATCTCCTGCTTCGACTGGGCGGGCCCGCGCAACAAGGTCGTCTACACCGACCAGAACTTCCCCTCGGTCATGTACCTGTACGAGCGCTTTGCGCGTCCGCTGGGGGCGCGCATCGAGGTCGTCCGTTCCCCCGACGGCATCGGCGTGCCCACCGAGGCCCTGCTCGCGGCCATCGACGAGCAGACGCTGCTCGTGCCGATCAGCCACGTGCTCTTTCGCAGCGCCTGGATCCAGGACGCGGAGGCGGTGTGCCGGCGCGCGGCCGAGGTGGGGGCCCACGTCGTGCTGGACGCCTACCAGAGCGTGGGCACCGTGCCGGTGGACGTCGGGGCGCTGGGCTGCGCCTTCCTGGTGGGGGGGGTGCTCAAGTGGCTCTGCGGGGGGCCGGGGGGCAGCTTCCTCTACGTCCGGCCCGACCTGCTGGAGCGCCTGGAGCCGCGGCTCACCGGCTGGGTGGCGCACCCGCGCCCCTTTGACTTCGGCCCGCCGCCGATGCGCTACGCCGCGGGCGCCTACCGCTTCATGAACGGCACGCCCAACGTGCCGGCGCTCTACGCCGCGCGCGAGGGCCCGCGCCTCCTCCTGGAGGCGGGCCTCACGGCGGTGCGCGCCAAGAGCGTGCGCCAGACGACCCTGCTCGTGGAGGAGGCGACGCGGCGCGGCTTCTCCGTGCGGGCGCCGCTCGAGCCCGGCCGGCGGGGCGGGACGGTCGCCGTGGAGGTGCCGCACGCCTACGAGGTGAAGGTGGAACTGCTGCGCCGCGGCGTGATCGTGGACTACCGGCCGGGGGCGGGGATCCGGATCTCGCCGCACTTCTACAACCGCGACGAGGAGTGCGTGCACGCGCTCGACGAGATCGAGGACATCCTGCGCACCGAGGCCTGGCGCCCGCACGTGGGCCGCCGCGCGGTCGTGACCTAGGAGCCGTCCCGGTGCGCATCCACGACATCTCGCGGCCCGTCGGACCCGGCATCCCGGTCTGGCCCGGAGACACGCCCTATCGCTTCGGCTTCGTGGCGCGCATCGCCGAGGGCGCGGCGGTCAACGTGGGCCGCGTGGAGATGAGCGTGCACACCGGCGCCCACGTGGACGCGCCGCTGCACTTCGACGACGGCGGGGCGGACGCCGGCAGCGTGCCGCTCGAACCCTACCTCGGCCCCTGCGTGGTGGCCGACGTGCGGCCCGCCGCGCGCGGGATCGACCCGAAGGACCTGCCCCCCGGGCTCGACGCCGCCGCGCGGCGCTGCCGGCGGGTCCTCCTGCGCTCCTACGCCCGCCGGCCCGCGGCCTTCGACCCGCACATGGCCCACGCCACCGAGGCCCTGGCCGACTGGCTGGCCGAGCGGGGCGTACGCCTGCTCGGCGTGGACAGCGACTCGATGGACGCCTTCGAGTCCAAGGAACTGCCCGCGCACCGCCGGCTCGCCCGCCACGGGATCGCGATCCTGGAGGGGATCGACCTCTCCGGGGTCGCGCCCGGGGAGTACCAACTCGTGGCGCTGCCGCTAAGGCTGGTCGGGGCGGACGCGAGCCCCGTGCGCGCGGTGCTGATCGACCCGACGGAGGACGACGATGAGTGATCCCGGCCCTACCCCCGGCCCCACC
>JAPKHB010000153.1 GCA_026647295.1 Planctomycetota bacterium
CGACCGGCGTGAGCACGGGGGGCCGGGGCAGCGCGCCCTGCGACTCGCCGCGCAGGCCGCGCTTGAAGGCGAGGAACAGGGCCCGGCAGGTGGGGTAACGCTCCTCCGGCCGGCCCGCCAGCGCGCGCAGCAGCGCGGTCGAGGCGGCCTCGGACAGCCCGGGGGCGAACGAATGCGGGGCGGGGGGCTGCTCCTGCATCTTGCGGATCATGATCTCGATCGCCGTGCCGTCGGGGAAGGGCAGGCGCCCGGTGACCGCCTCGTACACGGTGGTCGCCAGGGCGTACTGGTCGGCGCGCCCGTCGAACTTGTCGCCCGTCTGCTCGGGGGCCATGTAGCGCGGCGAGCCCACGCCCGTGTTCGTGGTCGTGAGGTTGCTGTCCTCCTCCTCGGCCTTGGCGATGCCGAAGTCCGACAGGTAGGCGTGGTCGTGCTCGTCGAAGAGGATGTTGCCCGGCTTCACGTCCCGGTGGATCAGCCCGCGGGAGTGCAGGAAGTCGAGCGCCTTGGCCGTGGACTCAAACCACGCCAGCACGTCCTCGAACGGCATGCGCCGCTCGGGGGCGGCCTTGAGGCGGTCGGAGAGCGAGCCGCCCTTCATGTGCTGGAGCACGTAGAAGGGGAAGCCGTCGACCTCGCCCCGCGCCAGCACCCGGACGATGCTGGGGTGCTCCAGGCGCAGCAGTTGGGTCACCTCGCGGTTGAAGCGCTCCAGGAAGCCCCGCTCGGCGACCAGCCGCGGGTGCGGAACCTTGATGACCACGCTCTTGCCCAGGTCGGTGTCGGTCGCCTGGTAGACCGTGCCCATGCCGCCGCTGCCCAGGCGCCCGCCCACCTCGTAGTGGCCGAGCAGCACCTGGCCCGTCAGGTCGAGCGAGCCGCCCAGCGTGTGCCGCAGCGGCGTCGCCGGCGTGCGGCCGCCGGTGCCGCCGGTGCCCCCGCCGCTCACCGCGGCCTCGAACGCCTCCGCGAAGGCGCGGCAGGAGGCGTAGCGCTGGGCCGGCAGGCGCCCGAGCGTGGGCATCACCGCGTCGGAGATCTCGGGCGCGATGCCGTGTTCGCGCAGGGGCATCGGGTCCTTGTTGGCCTTGGCGATCAGGAAGTCAAGGGCCGTGCGCCCGGTGAAGGGCAACGCCCGGCACAGGCTCTCGTACACCGTCACGCCCAGGGCGTACTGGTCCGTGGCCGGCCCGAGGCCCTCGTTGGAGATCTGCTCGGGCGCCATGTACTCCGGCGAGCCCACCGTGAACCCGTCCGCGGTGAGCGAGGTGTCCTGGCCCATGGCCTTGGCCACCCCGAAGTCCGAGAGGAAGACGTTGCCCGCCTCGTCGAAGAGGATGTTCCCCGGCTTCACGTCGCGGTGGATGATGCCCTTGCCGTGGATGAAGTCGAGCGCCTCGGCGATGCGGCCCAGCCAGGCGGCCACGGCCTTGGGCTCCATGGGGCGCTCGGCGATGCGGTCCTCCAGCGAGCCGCCCTTGAGGAACTGGATGACGAAGTAGGGCAGGCCCTCGTGTTCGCCCCGCGCCAGGATCGAGACGACGTGGGGGTGCTCGGTGTCCACGAGGCCCTTCACCTCGAGTTCGAAGCGCTCGCGGAAGCGGTCGCGGTCGACCAGGCCCACGTGGGGCACCTTGACCACCACCTTGCGCCCCAGTTCGGTGTCGGTGGCGGCGTAGATGGTGGCCATCCCCCCCTTGCCCACCTGCTGGCCGACCCGGTAGCGCCCCCGCAGGAGGGCGCCCTCGAACGACGCCGCGGCGCCGCCCCCGGGCGTGCGCGGCGGGCCGGGCGGGGGGTCCGCGGACGGGGGCTGGTTCACGGGGCGCTCCGCTGGCGCCCTGACCCTGGTCCTTCCCGCGGGCCGCTGCGCCGGCGCCCGAGAGGATAGCCCGGGGCGGCGCCAATTCCGCCCCGGTCGCGCGCGGCGGCGCAACGGCGCGGGCGGCGCCGACGGCTCGGCGCGGCGGCGCCCCGGCCCGCCCGCGGGGGTCGGGCGGGCGCGGCTAGGACAGGCCCGCGGCGCGCCGCGCCGAGGGCCGGGGCGGCGCGGGGGGGCGGCGCGTGCGGCCGGCGCGCGCGGCCTTGCGGTGCACGGCGTTGCGTTCGGACTCGATCGTCGCGAGCACCTCCGGGGTCACGTCGCCCGTCGGGTAGCGGCCGTCCATGCACGCCCGGCAGAAGTGCCGCACCCGCTCGGTGGGGCCGCGCACGGCCTCGGCGAGGTCTTCGACCGTCATGTACACGACCGCCTCGGCCCCGAGGCGCCGGGCGATCTCCTCGTCGCTGCGCTCGGGCTGGGCGATGAACTCGCCCCGGGTCTGCATGTCGATGCCGTAGACGCAGGGGTGCGTGATGCGCGGCGAGGAGACCGCCACGTACACCTCCTTGGCGCCGGCCTCGCGCACCATCTCCACCACGGCGCGGGTCGTGGTGCCGCGCACGATGGAGTCGTCGACCAGCAGCACCTTCTTGCCCTCGAGCTCCATGGGCAGGGTGGTGAGCTTGGCCCGCACGTTTTTCGCCCGCTGGGCCTGGTCGGGCATGATGAAGGTGCGCCCCACGTAGCGGTTCTTGAGCAGGCCCTCGCGGTAGCGCACGTCGAGCACCCGGGCGCACTCCAGCGCCGCGGGGCGCGAGGAGTCGGGCACGGGCACCACGACGTCGGGCTTGAGCCGCCGCTCGCGCACCCGGCGGGCCAGGGCCTCGCCCAGCCGCAGCCGGGCGCGGTACACCGAGATGTCGTCGATCACCGAGTCGGGCCGCGCGAAGTAGACGAACTCGAACACGCAGGGGTGGTGGCGCTCGTGGTGCGGCCCGCCCACCGTGCGGCGCACCAGTTCGCCGCGGGGCGTCACCACGACCACCTCGCCGGGGTCCAGGTCGCCGATCACCTCGAAGCCCAGCACGTTGAGCACCGCGCTCTCGCTGGCCGCGACGTACTCCCAGCCCGCGCCGGCGGGCCGGCGCCCGAGCACGGCGGGCTTGATGCCGTACGGGTCCCGAAAGGCCACCAGGCCCTTGCCGCCCACCAGCGCGACGCCGCTGTAGGAGCCCCGCACCCGGGCGAAGACCTCGGCCATGGCCGCCACGACCTGGTCGGCGAAGCGGCCCTGGCGGTTGCGCTCCAGCGCGGCGGCGAACACGTTGAGGATGGCCTCCACGTCGCAGGAGGTGCCCAGCCGCCGGTCGTCCTGCTTCTTGAGGCTCGCCTTCACCTCCGGGAAGTTCGTCACGTTGCCGTTGTGCGCCATCGCGATGCCGTACGGGTGGTTCGTGTACAGCGGCTGGGCGTCCTTCGCGGTGCCCCCGCCCACGGTGGGGTAGCGCGTGTGGCCGATGGCAAAGCGCCCCGGGAGTTGCCCGAGGGAGTGCTCGTCGAACACCTCCTTGACCAGCCCCGCGCCGCGCACCGAGTGGAAGGTCTCGCCGTCGAAGGTGGTGATGCCCGTGGCGTCCTGGCCCCGGTGCTGGAGCACCAGCAGGCCGTCCACCATCTCGGGCGCCGCGTCGCGGCGGGTGAAGAGGCCGAGGAATCCGCACATGCGAATGGGGGCTCCGGGGTCCGTGGGGAGGGAGACGCGGCGTCGGCGGGGAGGGAGACGCGGCGCCGGCGGGGCGGACGACCCGGAGTGTACGCCCGGGGGGCCGACAGCCGGGCCGCCGCCCGGGCGTTCCTGCCGCGGCGCGCGCCGCCGCTACCGGGCCGGGGGGGCGGGCGGCGCGGCCTCCGCGGCCGGGCGGATCTCCACCACGGCGACGTCCCCGGGCTCGAGGTCGGCGCCCGCCTCCACGCGCAGCGCCTGGATGCGGCCCGCGGCCAGGACCGCCTCCCGCACCCGCTCGACGTGGGCGCAGACCGCGGAGCCGGCCCTAAGGTGCACCGTGGCCAGCGGGCGCCCCGGCCCCACCTTCTGCTCGGTGCGCCAGCGGCGCACGGCCGTGAGCACGGCGATCGCGGCCTCGCCGCCGGCCAGGGCCTCGGCCCGGGCCTCCCGCGGCGCGTCCGGCCAGGGGGCCTTGCCGACGGAGGAAAGGCCCTCCCGGGCGAGGAATAGGTCCTGGTACACCGCCTCGCACACGTGGGGGACGAAGGGGGCGAGGAGGCGCACGGTGGCGTAGAGCACGTCGTACAGCCCCGCGCGGGCCGCGTCGCGCGCGTCCCGGCCCGCGGGGGAGGCGTCGTAGAGCCGCCCCTTGATCATCTCCAGGTAGTTGTCGCACAGGTCGCCCCAGAAGAAGCGCTCGACCTCGCCCTTGGCGATCCCGAACTCGTAGCCCTCCAGCGCGGCGGTGGCCGCGCGCACGGCCCGGCCCAGGCGCTCGCGGATCCAGGCGTCGATGGCGAGGTCCGCCCCGCGGGGCGCGCGCGGGTCGAAGCCTTCGAGGTGCGGGCGCGCGAGCCGCGCGGCGTTCCACAGCTTCACGCACAGCCGCCGGCCCTGCTTGAAGTCCTCGTCGTTGTACAGGTAGTCGCTCCCCAGCGTGGCCGAGAGCGCCCAGTAGCGCGTGGCGTCCGCCCCGTGGGTCGTCACGAGGTCGCGCGGGTCGGCCGGCGCGTTGCCCTTGGACTTGGAGATCTTCTCGCGGCCCGGCGCCTGCACGTGCCCGGACACCATCACCGCGCGCCAGGGCACCTCGCGGTGGTGGATCCAGGACTTGAGCAGCGTGTAGAAGGCCCAGGTCCGGATGATGTCGTGGGCCTGGGCCCGCAGCGACATGGGCAGGGGGGCGCGCGGCTCGGGCCCCGGGGGCTCGCCCCAGCGGGCGTTGATCTGCGGCGTCTCGCTGGAGGTCGCCCAGGTGTCCATCACGTCGCGTTCGGCCACCCACTCGCTCCCGCCGCAGCGCGCGCAGGCGTGCGGGATCGCCCGGCGGGCGGGGTCCAGCACGGGCAGCCAGGCCTCGGGGGCGGCGAACACGGCCTCGCAGCCGCGGCAGAACCAGACCGGGAAGGGCACGCCGAAGAAGCGCTGGCGCGAGATGCACCAGTCCCACTCGAGGCCCTCGACCCAGTTGCGGTAGCGCTTGCCCATGTGCTCGGGGTGCCAGCGCACCCGCTCGCCCAACTCGATCAACTCGCGCTTCTTGTCGAGTACGCGCACGAACCACTGGCGCGTCGGCAGGAACTCGATCTCCCGGCCCGTGCGCTCGTACACGTTCACGACCGTCTCGACCTCCGCCTGGCGGCCCAGGTGGCCGGCGGCCGCCAGGCGCGCCAGGATGGCCTTGCGGGCCGGCTGGGCGTACAGGCCCGCCTCGGGGCCGGCGCGTTCGAGCAGCCGCCCGTCCGGGCCGAGCACCTGGCGCAACTCCAGCCCGTGGCGCTGGAACCACTCGACGTCGGTCTTGTCGCCGAAGGTGCAGCACATCACGGCGCCGGTGCCCTTGGCGGGGTCCACCTTCTCGTCCAGGCGCACCGCGACCCGGTGGCCGTACAGCGGCACGACCGCCTCGCGCCCGGCCAGCGCGGCCGCGCGCGGGTCGGCGGGGTGGAGGAACACCGCCACGCACGCCGCGAGCAGCTCCGGGCGCGTCGTCGCGATCACCACCTCGCCGCCGCCCACCAGGTCGAAGCGCACCTCGTTCATGAGCGTCTTCTTGGGGCGGCCCTCGAGCTCGGCCTGGGCCACGGCGGTCTGCGTCTCGGTGTCCCAGAGCGTGGGGCTGGTCTTGAGGTAGGCCTCGCCCTGGGCCAGCAGGTCGAGGAACGCGCGCTGCGACACGCGGATCGAACGCTCGTCGATCGTGCTGTACAGCAGCGACCAGTCGGCCGACACGCCCAGGCTGCGCCACAGCGCCTCGAACTCCCGCTCGTAGCGCGCGGTGGTGCGGCGGCACAGCGCCACGAACTCCTCGCGCGGCATCTCGCGGCCCAGGACGCCGTGCTCCTTCTCGGTCAGGCGTTCGGTGGGCAGGCCGTTGTCGTCGAAGCCAAAGGGGTAGAACACGTTGTGCCCGCGCATGCGCTGGAAGCGGGCGATGCACTCGGCCTGGGTGTACGAGAACACGTGCCCGATGTGCAGGCTCCCCGAGACGGTGGGCGGGGGCGTGTCGATCGAGTAGACCGGCGCCGGGGAGGCGGGGTCGAAGCGGTGGACCCCCTCCCGCTCCCAGAGCGCCTGCGCCCAGGGGTCCAGGGTCTTGGGGTCGTAGTCCTGTTCGAGCATCGCGGCCGTCCTCGGGGGGCGCCCACCTTACGCCGGCCGGGCCCGGGGCGTCAGTCCAGGTCGGGCAGCCGGCCCCGGGCGAGGAGCACGGCCCGGATCTCGTCGAGCTTGAGCGCGCGTTCGATGCGTTCCTTGTAGCTCTCCACCGAGTCGTCGTCGCCGCGGCGCACCTTGAGCATCTCGCCGATCTGCATCAGCAGTTGGGGGTCGCTGGCGATGTCGTAGCGCTGGCGCACCATCAGGTAGGCGAGCAGGTCCAGGAAGGTGCGCCGGGCGAAGTAGTCGCAGATGAGGTGCATCAGTGCGGTGATGAGCAGCATCGCCCCGACGGCCAGGGCGAGGTAGGTGCCGATGTCGCCCAGCGCCTCGCGCGGGTCGTTGCCGCCGGCGCTCTTCTGCGCCTGGCGGATGACCACGTACAGGTGCAGGCCGACGCCGATCAGGAAGAACGCAAAGCCCACGAGGCGCTCGAGCCGCTGGACGAAGAAGTAGCGGAAGCGCTTGACCTTGTCGGTGGGCAGGCCGAGGAGCTCGCGCATGCGGGCCTTGTCGCGCCGGGGGGCGACCGACTTGGCGACGAAGTACATCCCCGCCAGCAGGAACAGCCAGCCGATGATCTGCCGCTCGAAGTACGTCATGCGGCGCCAAGCCTACCGGGGGGCTCGCGGGGCGGGGTCGGCTGGGGCACAGTTCTCGATTGACCATACGGAGCCAGGCTCCGGTGCATCATTCGAGCGGCCCCGGTGGCCGGGAATGTCGGCCCCATGGGCTCCGCGCTCCCGCGCAGACCAGCGGACCTTGGCGGGCCTGTTCCTTGGGCGCCCTGGAAGGGGTGGAGGGTCGCCCGGGCGGTACCCTGGGAGCGGCCATGCCGCCCCCGCCTCCCCTCCCCTCGCTGGGCGCCGAGCTCGGGCGCCTGGCGCGCACGCTGGGGCGCGCCCGGGGCGCGCGGGCGCTCGGCCCGCCCTGGCGGCTGCTGCTCCTCGTCCTGCTCGCCCTCGGCGTGGCGAGCCGGTGGTTCGGGCCCCTGCCCGGGCTCGGAGCGCTCCACGGCGACTGGGGGGGCGTGGCGGCGTTGGCGCTCGGGCTGCTCCTCTTTCCCCGCCTGCTGCTCCCCGTGGTCGCATGGGCCCTTGGGCCGCGCCCGGAGCGCCTGGCCCGCGTACTGGACGACGCGCAGGGCTGGCGCGACGACACCAGCACGGCCCTGGCCCTGGAGGCCGGCGGCGCGGGCGCGCCGGGCACGCTCGGAGGCTGGCTCGGCGCGCAGACGAGCGCGCGGATCCAGGCCCTTTCGGCCGGCGCCGGGCGGCCGGCCCTCCCGGGCCGGTGGCCCGACCGGCTGCTCGTCGCGGCCATCGCCTTCGTCTTCCTGGCGCCCGGGGTGGGGGGCCTTGGGCCCGGCTTCGGGCGGGGGCCGTCCGAGCCCCGCCCCGCGCCAAGCCTTGCGCGCTATGACGGCGTGGGCACGCCCGCCCCCCTGCCGCTGGACCTCTGGCTCTCGGCCTTCGCGGAGGACCCGCCCGAGGTGCGGGCGCTCGCGCCGGCGCAGCCCCCGCCGCCGGGGGCGCCCGGGGCCCCGGAAGGGGCGGGCCGATGAGGCGCCCCGCCGCCTGGCTGCTCGGCGCGCTGTGGGTCCTGGGCCTGCTCGGCGGCCGGCCGGGGGCCCCGGCGCGGGCGGAGGAGCCCGGCGTCTCCTTCCGGCGCTCGCTGGCCGAGGCCCGGGCCGAGGCCCTCGCGCGGGGACGGCCGATCTTCTACGCCCTGCACACCCGCGGCGCCGGTTCGGCCCCCTGGCCCGCGGATGCCGAGGGTTGGATCGCGCTCTACCGCGACGGGAGCGTCCGGGCGGCCGCCGCCGGCCTGATCCCCGTGCTACGGGTGCTGGACCCCCGACCCGGGGAGGCGGCGGGCCCGCCGCACCTGATGGTGCTCGCGCCCGACGGCCGGGTGCTGGTCGAAGAGCGCGCGTGGCCGTTTGCCCGCGGCGCGGAGAGCGCGCGGGCGCTATCGGCCTTCCTGGCCAAGGGGCTGCGCACCTTCGAGGCGCACGGCGCCGCCGCCCCGCCCCCCCGCCCCGGGGCCGCGCCCGCCGCGCCGGGCCCGGCGCGCCGGCCGGGCGGCGCGCTGCACGACGCCGTGCCGATCGCGCTGGCCTCCGAGGGCCTCTCCGTGCGGCTGCGCTGGGAGTTCCCGGCGCCCGCGCTGCCCGCCGGCGGCGCGGCGCAACTCGAAGGCACGCTCGCGTTCACCTTCGACGGGCTGGGGCCCTTCCCCCTGGACGAGGTGCTGCGCGCCCGGCCGGGCGAGGCGCTGGACCTGTGGGTTGGCGTCCACCATCTCTTTCGGATAGCCTTGCTCCAAGAGCTTCTTTGCGCCTTCTTCACCACTATATTTCTTAGTG
>JAPKHB010000154.1 GCA_026647295.1 Planctomycetota bacterium
CGCCAGGTTGAGTTCCGCGTGGCAGTTCCACAGGCAGGCGCGGCAGGCGTGCAGCCGGCTCCGCGCCTCGGCGTAGGCCTTCGACCGCCACAGCGCCCGGAGGGGCAGGCGCCCCACCGGCTCGCGCCGCTCCATCAGCGGGAAACAGGGGTACACGTCGCCGTAGCAATCCACCACCACCGAGGCATAGGGCGCGTAGCAGAACAGCGGCGAGGGCGCCCCGCCCAACGCCCGCGGCAGGAGGTCCAGGTAGGCCCGGCTGTTGTCCAGCACGCCGCGGGCGGCGAGCCGGGCCAGGGCCGCCTGCCCCCGGGCGAGGCGCTCGGGCTCGACGGGCTCCTCGCCCTGGCCGAAGTCGTGCACCGGGATCACCCCGAGCCGGTCGGCCCCGGCGCCCAGCGCGACCTCCGCCACGGCCTCGACCTGGTCGAGGTTGTGGCGGGTGAGCACGGTCACGGCCGTGAGCCGGGGCAGCGGCCGCCGGCCGCGCGCCGCGCGCAGCGCCTCGAGCGCGCCCACCGCCTGGGCGAAGGCGCCGCCGCGGCCCCGCGCGCGGTCGTGCGTGGCGGCCTCGGCCCCGTCCAGCGAGACGTTCACCGAACGCAACCCGGTGGCCAGCAGGGCGGGCGCGCGGCGGTCCACGTGCAGGCCGTCGGTGTTGAGGTGGGCGTGCAACCCCAGCCGGGTCGCCGCCCGTAGCAGCACGGGCAGGTCCTCGCGCAACATGGGCTCGCCGCCGGTGAAGCCCACGCCGGCCGTCCCGATCGCCTTCATGTCGCGCAAGACCGCCAGGAACTCCGCGGTGGACAACTCCCGGTCGCCCGCCCGCCGGCGCGCGGCCGCCCGCGCGGGCAGGTCGCAGACCCGGCAGCGCAGGTCGCAACGGTAGGTGACCAGGAGGGTGCCGAGCGCGGGCCCCGGCAGGCCCCGCGGCCGGGCGCCCCCGCGCCCCCGGGGCGCGACGCTCGTGCGCACCCACGCGAGGCCATGGCGCAGGAGCGCGGCGAGGTCGCCCCGCGCCGCGCGGTCCGCGAGGACCTCCAGGTACTGGCGCCGGGGCCACCTCATGCCGGACGGGCGCCGGCGGGCCCCCGCGCGGCCCGGGCCGCGGCCGGGCGGGCGGGGCGGCCGGGGGCGCGGGGCGGCGGCGTCCGCGAGGCCTCCTCCGGGGTGGAGAAGCGCGGCGCCGCCGCGTCGCTCGGGTACTCGGTGCAGCGCGCGCACAGCGCCGGCAGGTCCCCGCACGCGTGGCGCCGGCGCAACGCCTGCATCGCGGGCCCGTTGTACAGGTCCACCAGGCGGTCGCGGCGCACGTCGCCGAGCGCGAGTTCGCCCTCGTGGTCCACGCAGCACACGGTGACCCGCCCGTCTTGCAGCACCACCAGGTCGCCGCGCCAGGGTTCGCGGCAGCGCGTGCGCCGGCGCCCGTGGGTGAGGAGCGGGATCTGCTGGACGCGGTCCACGCGACCCTCCCAGGCGCGCCGGAAGCCGGCCGCGGCGGCCTCGGTCTCGGGCGCCACGACCATGCTCACCTCGACGGCCGGCCCGCCCCGCGCCCGGGCCGCGAGCAGGCGTGCGAGCCCCGCCTCGGTGCGGGCCAGCGGCACCCCGCGCACCGCGGCGTGCGTCCCGGCATCGCCATCCACCGAGACCGTCACGCGCTCGACGCCCGCGCGCCGCAGCCCGTCCACGCGCCGTTCGTCGAGCAGCGTGCCGTTGGTGGTGAGCATCGTGCGCACCCGCCGGCGCCGGATCCGGCGGGCGAGCGACTCGAAGCGCGGGTGCAGCAGCGGCTCCCCCCACTGGAACAGCAGGGCGTACTCGAGCCGCCCCGCCCCGCGCAGCGCCCGCTCCAGCACCCGCTCGTCCAGGAAGCCCCGCGGACGGCGCAGCGACCCGTTGCCGGTCGGGCAGAACGTGCAGCGCAGGTTGCAGTGGTTGGTGAACTCGAAGTTGGCGGTGAGCAGCCCCGCCGCGCGGGACAGCCCGAGCCGGTAGGCCCCCTCGTTGAGCGCACCCAGGACCAGGGCGCGCAGGCTGCGGTAGCGCTCGCGCAGGAGCCCCTCGAGGTCGGGCCGGCGCAGGTACCAGCGCGCGACGAAGCGCGCGACCGCCCGGACGATCGGGCCCGCACGGCGGGTCGCAGGCAGGCGGCCGGCGGGCTGGCTCACGAATCCTCTCCGGGGTGCGCCCGGGGGGCGCGCCTCCCCGGGGGCCCGGACCCGGCCCCCGGCCGCGTCCCCGCCCGGGCCGATCGCCGCGCGCCAGGCCCCCAGGCCTGGCGCCGCCCCAAGGCCGGGGGCCCTGGACGCCGGCACCTACTTCGTGAACGGGATCGTCAGGTCCTGGACCGTGGGCAGCGGGGCCGCCGCGAGCCCGCGCCCGGGATAGCCGTCCCGCACGAAGAAGCGCCAGCGCCAGCGGAAGTACCGCTTGCCGTCCAGCGCGTCGATCGCCGAGACGTCCACCCAGGTCGTGAGGCCATCGGCGAGCGACGGCGCGACCGGCCCGCCGGGCACCGGGGCGAGGTCGTCCGCGCCCTGGAACTCCCAGGCGGCTTCGTAGTCCCCGCCCAGGCCGCGCGTCAGGTTGAGCCCCATCGGGTCGCTCAAGAAGTCGAAGTTCGTGTTCGCCGTCGGCGGCTGGGGCATCGCGGCGATGACCGGGTTGAAGTCGACCGTGGGGGTGAACAGGTCCACCCAGGCGCTCTGCCCGCTCGAGGCGAGGTCGACGGTGGGCGCGTAGGCGTTGTCGAAGGCCCCCGCGGCCGGCGTGGTCGTTCCGGTGTTGCTCACCGTCCCGCCCCCGACGAAGGTCATCAGCGAGATCCGCCCGGGCGCACCCGCACCGCCGACGCGGCTGGCGTGGCCGGACGAGCCGCCCGCACCGCCCACCGCCGAAAGGGTCCCGCTCACCGACAGCGAGCCCTTGGCGACGAAGAAGATCGCCCCGCCGGCTCCGCCCCCGCCGGGCCCGCCATCGCCCGAGGGCACGGCCGCCGGCTTCAGCCCGGCCACGAAACTGTTGTCCGTTCCGGCGTCCCCGTCGGGGTCCTGGACGGCCTGGTTGGCCAGGTTGTAGGTGCTGCCACCGGCGCCGCCATTGGCCTGGACGCTCCCGGCACAGGTCAGGTTTCCGCCCGCGATGACGTAGATGGCGCCGCCGCCGCCCCCGCCCCAGCCGCCGGCGTCGTCGCTGTTGCCCAGAGCCGAGTCGCCGGCTTCGGCGTTGGCCGCGCCGTCGTCGTCACAGGATCCGCCGCCGCCCCCGCAGCCGCCGGTGACCTGCGAACTCGGCGAGAAGCAGCGGTCGGGCTGGAAGCGGGTCACGTCCTCGACGAAGGGCGTCGCACCCCGCGTGAAGATCGAGTCGCCAAAGGCGCTGCCGCCCGGGCCTGCCGCCGCTCCGCTCGAGTACAGGCCGTCCCCGCCGGCGGCCGCGAAGCCGCCGCCGCCGCCGCCGCCCGAGCCAGCGGCCGTCCCGCCCGGGTCGGTGTTGCCCGTGGCGCCGCCGCCGGCGGTCACCCCCGGGATCTCGGCGGTGAGCGTTCCGAACAGCGTGGTCGCCAGTCCGCCACTCGCGCCGTGCCCGTTGGCCCCCGTCAGCGCGTCGCAGCCGTTGCCGCCGGCCCCGCCCCCGGGCCCGGGCAGGCCACCCTGCCCGCCGGTCGGGATCGCGCCCACGTTCGTGTAGACGCTCGATCCGTCGGTGTCGAGGCCGAAGCGCCCGGGCAGGCCGTTGAGCAGGATCGTCGCCCCCGCCTCCACGTCGAAGTCGTCCTGGCAAAGGATCAGCAACGGCTTGTTGCCCGTCACCTCCAGCACGTCGCCGGTCCGCAGGCGGAAGCTGGTGAACTCGAAGATGCCGTCGCCGTCCAGGGAGCCGTTGTCGGTGTTGAGTCCCAGCGTCGCCCCGGTGCCCGGCGAGTCGAAGGGGCCGTCCTCGCCCGAGCCGAGGTAGGGCTGCCAGGTCGCACGCAGCGTGCCCAGCCCCGTCGCGGCGTCCGTGTTCGCCTCCAGGCCCGCCAGCCCGAGGAAGCGGTAGCCCGAGGTCGGGCCGTTGTTCCAGTTCGCAATGGTGGTCTGCCCCATGGCGACGGAGAGCGGGTCGGCCCCGGTGTAGGTCCGCGTGCCGATCGGCGTCGGGAACAGCGGCAGGTCCTCCAGGGTCCCGTCGGGGGCGGGCTGCGGGTCGAGCAGCACGCTCTGGGTGAAGATCCCCGGTTCGGAGGTGCCGCTCCCCTGGTCGCCCCACTCCGCCAGGTTGTTGGCGAAGTCCTCGGTGATCGCGAGCGGCGTGGCCGGGAGTTGCAGGGTGCGGAAGTAGAGCCGCCAGCCCGGCGGGACCGCGGCCTGGAACGAACCCTGCGCCTCGTAGAAGTCGTACCCGCCGATCGCGGGCGAGGGCCGGTTGTCGGTGCGCAGGGCGTTGCCCGGCAGGTCGGTCACGGCGGGGGTGATGTTCACCAGGTAGATGCCCTGCTGCTGCGGGCCGGCCGCCACCAGGATGATCTCTACCTGGTCGAGCGACTGCACGACCTGGGGCTCGTTCGTGCTGACCTGGACCGGCGGGTTGAGCGGCGTGCCGTCGCTCAAGGCCACGCGCCAGAGCTGGACGTTGATCGACTTGAGCGTCGTCGGGATGTAGGGCACCACCGTCAGCGGGTCGAGGAACTCGTTGCACCGGACGCGGATGGCCGGCAACTCGACCAGGCCCGGCGCGACCGCCGAGGCGTTGCCCACGGCGCGCTGGTCGTGGCGGGGAATCGACTGCGACTCGATCGCGCTCGGGGCGCCCTCGTTCATGTAGCAGAGCAGCCGCGCGCCGGGCCCGCTGCCCGTCTGGAAGGTGACCGGGAAGAAGAGGTCGCTGCCGGGGTTCTGCACGCAGCCCTCGTCGTCGCTGCGCCCGCCCTGGCTCGGCGGCGTGCCGTGGGAGATCGGCCGGAAGGGCTCGACGAAGATCACCCCGGGCTGCGTGACGAAGGTGTAGGACTGGGCCTCGAGCAGCGGCTTGCCGTCGGGCGTCGCGATGGTGTCCACCGCCGGGAAGATCGGCATGGAGACGTTGTAGGAGACGCCCGGGAACAGCCCCACGTCGCTGTAGTCGGCGAAGTTGGGCGTGCGGGGCAACAGCGCCACCAGGTTGCCGTCCACCACCGTGGTCTCGAAGAACGGGCCTTCGGATCCCACCACCCGCAGCGTGTCGGGCGTGATCGAGAAGGGGTCGATCAGGTTGCTGAAGGTGAAGATCAGGGGCTGGTTCAACGTCACGCCCGCGATGTCGGGCAGGTTGAAGCTGATCAGCACCAGGTCCGGGTTCCCGCCCGAACCGCCGCAGGACGTGAGCGAGGCGGAGGTGAGCAGGAGGACGACCAGGACGGCGACGAGCGTGAGGCGGGAGCGATGCATGCGGGGCACTCCGGTCTGCCCGCCGGGGCGGGCCGACTCCGCCGGCCCCCGGGGGGGCGCCGGCGCGGGATCGGGTTGGTTTCCGTCAGCCTGGGGGGGGTGGGTACGGGGAAGGGACGTGACGCGAGCAGCGGTGCTGGGGCCCGGACGGGCCGGACCCGGACCGCGGCTAGTTCTGGATCATGGGCAGGATGATGTCGTTCAGCCGCGGGACGGCCAGCGAGATCAGGTTCGAGTTGAGCACGATCCGCACGCGGATGTAGCCGAACCCGTCCAGGTCGTTGATGTTCTTGGTCCAGCCGGTGAACGGCGCCGCCTGGTTGATGGTGCGCCGGTCGGCTTCCACGACCGTCGCCCCCTGGAAGAACACCTCCACCGTGGCGCCGCCACCCTGCACCGCAGGGTTGAGTTGCGCCGGCAGGTAGTCGGTGTCGGGCCCGAAGGTCGCCCCGGGCACCGGGCAGCCGCCCGCGGCCGGGTACACGCCGGGGGGCCCGTAGAACAGCGTCTGCGCCTGGCTCACCCGGCGGGTGATGGTGAAGGCGCTGTCCGTGAGGCTCTGCTCGGGGTTCTGGATGCCGGCGGCGAAGTTGGAGGCCGGGTTGGGCACGTTCTCCTCGTATGTCGCGTACATGCGCCGCAGCGGCAGCCCGCCGATCAGCACGCCCGAGCACGGATAGGTCACGCCGAACCAGCCGCGCAGCTGCTGGAAGCTGTCGCCCTCGACGCAACTCACGTCGAAGACGAACACCTTGGCCGGCGCGCCGGTCCCCGGGTTCCACTCGAAGAAGTTGGTCAGAGCCGGCCAGTTGACGAAGCCCGTGGCGTTGAAGAGCGGGAGGTTCCACGGGGTGAAGGCGGTGCAGCCGGGGTTCTGCGGGTAGCCCGGCACGTGGGCCGTCTGCGGTTCGCCGGGCGTGTTGCCCACGTTGGCCTTCTGCTGCACGAGGTAGGAGCCCTGGTAGACCAGGGCCGGCTGGCCTTCGTAGTTGCCGCTGAAGTTCGGGGCCAGGGTCATCGAGTTGGTGGCCTGGAAGCCCATCCGGATCTTGAGGGTCGGGTACAGGGCCGCGAAGGTCGCGTTGCTGTCCGGGCCCCACTTGGCGGCGGTGACCGAGCCCTTGGGGCCCATCTCCAGGTCGCTGAACGACCACATCACGCGGCGGCCGTCGGCGGTGGGCGGGCTCACGTTGGGGACGAAGTTGTTCAGGTCCTGCCCGGTGAGCGGGTCGACGATCGGCGCGTACTGGCCGCGGCCCGAGTTGCTGCCGTTGTCCGTCTCGGGGTAGGTGAAGATCAGGGCCTCGCGGCTGGAGATCGGCTGGCCGAGCAGCACGCCTTCCTCGGTGGCGCCCCAGTCGGCGTCGGTGGCCGCCCCGTCCATGTTGCAGGTGTTCAGGAAGGTCTCGTCGATGGTCTTGCCGCTGGCGATGCCCTTGCCGTCACAGGTGTAGGGGCCGAAGCTGCGCGGGTTGATGAGCAGGTTGCCCGAGAGGTCGCGGCAGCCCTGGAACACCTGCACCGTGAAGATGAGCTTCTTGTCGCCGAACGAGAAGGTGGGACGGAAGAAGAAGTTCTGCAGCGACTTGTCCGGCTCGAAGGAGCCCGGCAGGGCGGTCAGCCCGAGGCCGTTCACGACGTTGATCGTGTCGTTGGTGTAGCGCACGTCCACCGTGGTGGTGACGTCCGGGCCGCCCACGGAGGGGCCGAGGACGAACGAGTCGTGGCGCATCGGCTCGTTGAACTGGATGCCCATGATCCCGTTGCCCGGGATGTTGCCCGTGAGGAGGTCGGGGGCCGGGACGAAGAAGACGTCGACCACCTGCGGCGGCACCAGTTCGCGCAGCCAGCCGGCGGCCGTGGTGAACTGGGTGAAGAAGGTGTTCAGGAGCGGGTCGTCGTCGAGGTTGCGCACGACGCCCTGCTGTTCCTCGAAGCCGGGGATGTCCAGGATGTACTGGGTGACCGGGAGGAAGCCCTCGGGGTTCGGCTCGCCCAGCGCGGTGACGGTGGGGTCGAAGATGACCTTGTTTCCGTCCACGGAGAACGAGCCGGTGGGCACGCTCTGGAAGTTCGCGCCGAAGCGCAGTTGGATGGTCTGGTTGTTCACCGACCCGGGGTCGACCAGCTCCGAGAACACCATCATGATCATGGCGTTGCGGGGCAGGCTCAAGGTGCCGGTCGGGGCGGTGGGCGTCAGGGTGCGGTCCACGAAGAGCAACTCGACCAGGACCATGTCCTTGGCCGCGTAGCCCCCGCCGCCGCAGGAGGTCGTCAGGCTCGACAGGCCGAGCACCCCCGCCAGCAGGAGGCCGCCGACGAGCCGGTTAGCGATCGTGCGAAGCATCCGTGCGCTCCTTCGCGGCCGCGCCCGGGCCTCGCGCCCGCACCCGGCCTCTGGTCCTTGGCGCCGGCCGCCCGTTCGGGGCATCCCGGTGCACAGGTACGCCGTCCATGGCCCGCACCGCCCTCGCCGGCCGCCGCCGCGCACCACGCGCGACCGCAGCCCGGCCCGGTCCGGGCCCGCCTCCCGTCGGCCTCAATCTACGGAAGGCCCAAACCCCGGTAAAGAGTTTTGGGAAACCCGCCGCGAGCGAGGCGTGACGATCGGCGTTCGCGCCTTCCGGGGCAAACCCCATTCCAAACCTCCGGACCCGGCCGCCATCCATAACCGACGCTGCTGGAACGACTTAGGTCGACGGAGAGGGTTAAGCCCAGGGTCGGGGGGCGACCACAGAGCCCCGGGAGTGCGATTTCGCACGACCCGGCGGTGGCCGGGGACCGCCGCCTTCAGGCCGGCCGCGCGGGCCCGGGCGGACCCGATCGGTGCACCGCGCCCCCGACCACCGAGGCCCGGGGGCGGCCCTTGAGCCGCCAGCCGTGGAACGGGCAGTTGTGGCTGCGGCTGGCCAGGTGCTCCCGGTCCACCACCCACTCGGAGGCCAGGTCCAGCAGGTTGAGGCGGGCCGGCGCCCCGGGCGCCAGCCGGGCGGGCTCCCGCCCCGCCACGCGCGCCGGTCCGCTGGTGAGGGCCTCGACCAGGCGCGGGAGCCCGAGGCGCCTCCTGAAACATTACACGCAAGCGAACTCACATGTTTCAAAAATTTTCGGAATTCTTTCCCTAACTGGCTTCTCCGAAAAAG
>JAPKHB010000155.1 GCA_026647295.1 Planctomycetota bacterium
CCTGGCCTCTGTCGAGCGCGATCAGGGGCTTTACGAACTCTACGAGGCGAACGACCGGCATGCGGCCATCGCGGCCCTGACTCGCGCCGCCCCGCGGACGCCCCCCGGGCAGGCAGGGCTGCCCGCGGTGCTCGGGCAGGTCGTCGCGCCGGACCGTCACGGGCAGCCACCAGGCCCCCGCCGCCGGAAAGAGATAGGCCAGCGAGGCCGCCGGGCGCGGGGGCCCCGCGCCCAGGCCCGCGCCGACCGGGCCGCGGAAGGCGGGCTCGAGTTCGCGCTGCGCGGCCCGCGCGTCGACGTCGCCCAGCGCGAGCGCGCGCGCCAGCCGGTCGGGCGAAAGGAGGGGTGGGGCCGGAGGCATGCGTTCAGGGGCAGGCGGTGCAAAGGTGCGGCGCACCGGAAGGGGGCGCCCGGGTCCCCTGCCGAGCATAGCCCCATCCCCTTCCCTCGACCGTCCGGAGCCAGGCTCCGGTGCATCATTCGAGGGCCGCGAGAGGGGCGGCGGATGCGCGCTGGATGTGGGTTCCGCGCTCCCGCGCGGACTGTGCAAGGTCGGCGCGCTGGCGCGCGCCGACTCTTGGCGAAGGGGGTGCTGCGCGCGGGGGGCTGGAGCGGCCGGCGGCACGGGCGGAGTTCGCCGCCCGCGGACCCGAGGGTACCCTTCGCCGGGATCCGCCGCGATCCTCCGCCCGGGAGTGAGCCATGAGCGAGTTGCGCTTTGCCCCCCAGCCCGAGGCCGCCGTGCGCCGCGCGCAGGCGGTGGCGTTCCTCGCGCCCGAGCGCCTCTTCAAGGGCGGGTGGATCGAACGGGCGGTCAAGGCGCCCTGGACCGGCGTCCTGGGCCGCGCCGCCGGCGCCACGGCCGCGGGCCCCGCGGGCAAGCTCGTGCGGCTCGAGAACCCCGGCAGCGGCCCCGCGCGGCTCCTGCTCGGCGTGCTGCCCGACGCTGTGTCCCGGCACAACAGCCCGGCGCGCGGCAAGGCCCTGACGGCCCTGCTCAAGCAGGGCGAGCTCAAGGAGGGCCGGGTCGCCCTCGTGCTGGGCGTCGAGGAGGAGGCCCACGGCCTCGCGTTGGCCACCGCGGTCGCGCAGGCCTTCCCGCTCTTTGACCGCAGCACGGCCGCGCGCGCGCCGCTGCGCGTCGAGGTCGCCGCCGCGCGTTCGACCGGCGCCCCGCTGCGGATCGGACGCCTCGAGCAGGAGGTCGTGCGCCGCGTGCGCTGGGCCGCCCAACTCGTCGACACGCCGCCCCAGGACCTCAACACGACCCACTTCGTCGCGGCCGCGCGCGCGGCGGCCCGCGGCATCCCCGGGCTCACCGTGAGCGTGATCCGCGGCCGCGAACTCCTGGCCCGGCGCCTCGGCGGGATCCACGCCGTGGGCCGCGCGGCCGCACACCCGCCCCAACTCCTGCTGCTGCGCTACCGGCCGGCCCGCCCGCGGCGCACCGTGGCCCTGGTGGGCAAGGGCGTGGTCTACGACACCGGCGGCCTGTCCCTCAAGCCCACGGCGTCCATGGCGGGCATGAAGTTCGACATGGCCGGGGCCGCGGCGGTGGTGGGCGCCACGCTCGCGCTGGCCACGCTCAAGCACCGCGACGCCATCGTCTGCGCCGCGCCGCTGGTCGAGAACGCGATCGGCCCGGGCGCGTACCGCCCCGACGACATCCTCACCCTGCACTCGGGCAAGACGGTGGAGATCAACAACACCGACGCCGAGGGCCGCCTGCTGCTCGCCGACGCCTTGAGCTTCGTGGCCCGCACGCACAAGCCCGCCCTGCTCGTCGACCTGGCGACGCTGACCGGGGCGCAACTGGTCGCCACGGGCTTGCAGCACGCCGCGGTGGTGAGCAACCGGGCCGGCGTGGAGGCCGCCGCCGTCCGCGCCGGGCGGGACAGCGGCGACCTCACCCACCCCCTGCCCTTTGCGCCCGAGCTGTACCAGCCCGAGTTCCGCTCCGAGGTGGCCGACATGCGCAACTCGGTCGCGGACCGGGCCAACGCCCAGTCGTCGTGCGCCGCCCAGTTCGTCTACAGCCACGTCGCGGACCTGGACCTGCCCTGGCTGCACGTGGACATGGCCGGGCCCGCCGGCAAGGCGCGCGCCACGGGCTACGGCGTGGCGCTGCTCGCGCGCCTCCTCAACGACCTGGAGGCAAGCGACCTCCAGGCCTGACCCGCGCGCCGGCCCGGGGCGCCCGCCCCGGCCGGCGGGCCCGCAAGGAGTCCCGGTGTCCGAGGATCGGGTCACGCCCAGCGCCCTGGACCGCCTGCTCGCGGAGGGCAGCGACGCCGACCTGCGCCGCTTCCTGATGGTGCTGGACGCGCCGCAGGTCGCCGACCTCCTGGAGGCGCTGTCGCGCCCGGAGGACAAGGCGCGCGTCTTCCGCCTGATCCTCGGCACCGACGCCAAGGTCACCGTGCTGCGCGCGCTGGAGGAGACCGAGCAGGCCGATCTGGTGCGCGTGCTGGGCCCGCAGGAGGCGGCGGACCTGCTGAAGGAACTCCACTCCGACGACGCCGCGGACGTCCTGCAGGCCCTGGACGAGGAGGAGCAGAAGGAGTTCCTCGAGGAGATCGACCCCCGCGAGCGGGCCGAGATCGAGAAGGTCCTCGAGTACCCGGAGGAGAGCGCCGGCGGCCTCATGCAGACCGAGTTGGTCTGCGTGCGCGAGAACCACACCGTGCGCGAGGCGGTGCAGGAGATCCGGCGCACCCGCGAGTGGATCGGCGAGTTGCACGAGATCTTCGTGGTGGACGAGGAGCGGCGGCTGCGCGGGTGGGTGAAGGAGCGCGCCCTGATCCTGGCCGACGACGACACGCCCATCGCGCGCATCACCCGCCCCGTGCCGGTCAAGGTGCCGGTGCTGATGGACCAGGAGCGCATCGCCGGCCTGGTGCGCGACTACGACGTCAGTTCGGTCCCGGTCGTGGACGAGGCGGACCGCCTCGTCGGCCGCATCCTCGTAGACGACATCGTGGACGTGATCGAGGAGGAGGCGACCGAAGACATCGCCCGCCTGGCCGGCACCGGGGCGGAGGAGATCTACGAGCCCGGCGTGTGGACGGCGCTCAAGAGCCGCGCGCCCTGGCTGGTCGTCACCTTCGCGGGCGGCCTGGCCGCGGCCTTCATCCTCGGGCGGGCCGAGGACGCGATCGCCCGCGCCGGCGCGCTGGTCGCCTTCATCCCCTCGATCATGGGGATGGGCGGGGGCTGCGCGAGCCAGGCCGCCACGGTGACGGTGCGCAGCATCGCGCTCGGCCGGGTCGGCGCCGGGGCCGTCTGGGCCGTCGTGCGCAAGGAGATGCTCGTCGCGCTCTCGCTCGCCCTGACCGTGGGCGTGCTGCTGTGGGCCGCGGCGTTCTGGATCGGCGGGACCGCCACCATCGCGCTGGCGGCGGGCCTGGCGATCTTCGGCACGGTGGCCCTCGGCACGCTCTTTGGCGTGGCGACCCCGCTCCTGCTCCAGCGGCTCGGCGCCGACGCCGCGGTGGCCGCGGGCCCCTTCGTGACCACCCTCAACGACGTGCTGGGCTCGCTGCTGATCCTGCTCGCCTGCACGCTGTTGCTCACCTGACGGGGACGCGCATGGCCCGGGCCCCGCTTCGCCTGGCGCTCTACGACCCCGAGGCCCCGGTGCGCTTTGGCACCAGTTCCTTCTCGTCCAAGGACTGGGTCGGGCCCTTCTACCCGCCCGGGACCCCCCCGGGGGAGTTCCTCACGCGCTACGCGGAGCACTTCGACACCGTGGAGGTGGACGCGACGTATTACGCCGTGCCCAGCCGGCGCACCGTGGCGGGGTGGGCGGAGAAGACGCCCGCCGGCTTCCTGATCACGGCGAAGTTCCCGCGCAGCATCGTCCACGGCGGCGCGGGCGAGCGCCCGGCGCCGGGCGCGGTGCTCGCCCCCGACGCCACCTACGCCGACCGGGACCGCTTCCTGGCCGTGATGGAGACCCTGGGGCCCAAGCTCGGGCCGCTGGTGCTCCAGTTCCCCTACTTCAACCGCGGCGCCTTCCCCTCCGCCGGCCCGTTCCTCGAGCGGCTCGACCGCTTCCTCGCGGACCTGCCGCGGCCCGCCGGCGGCCTCGCCGTGGAGGTCCGCAACCGGGCCTGGGTCGGGGCCCCCTTGCGCGACCTGCTCGCCCGCCAGGGCGCCGCGCTGGTGCTGGTGGACCAGGCCTGGATGCCCCATGGCGACGAGGTGGCCGGGCGCCTGGACCCGGTGACGGCGCCGTTCTCCTACGTCCGGCTGCTCGGGGACCGGGCGCGCATCGAGGCGCTCACCCAGACCTGGGACAAGGAGGTGCTCGACCCCGCCGAGCGCCTGGAGCGTTGGGCCGGGCTGCTGGCGGGCTTCCTCGCCCGCGGCGTGCGGACGCTGGTCTACGTGAACAACCACTACGCCGGGCACGCCCCCGCCACCACCCGGCGCCTGCGCGCGCTCTTCGAGCGCGCCGCGGGCGGCGGTCCGGTGCCGATCGAGCCGGGCGGGCCCAACCGCTAGACTCGGGGCGTGCACCGCCTCCCCCCGCGTTCCGCCCGCCTCGCCGCCGGCGCGCTCGGGCTCGGGCTGCTGCTTGCGCCGCTGCGCCCGCCGGAGGGCGCGCCGGCGTGGGCTGACGCGGCCCCCCGGACGGTGGAACTGGCGCTGGAGCCGGGGACGGTGGAGGGCCTGTCGGCGGGTCCCGTGCCTCTCGGGGAGGTCCTGCCGCGCGGCACCCGGCCGCTTTCGGGCCTCTCTCGCCCCCGGTACGCGCGCCTGCCCATGGCCGAGAGCGAAGGGCTCACGGTCGCGCTGGACGCCGACCCCAAGAGCCCCCGCCTCTGGGTGGACACCACCTTCGACCTCCAACTCGACGACGAGCAGGGCGCCTACCTCACGCCCGAGGGCGCCGGCTGGGTCCTCGAGCAGGACCTGCTCGCCCCCTACCGCGACACGCCCTACGCGGTCGTGATCCCGGTGCGCTTCGCCTACGCCCCGGGGGCGGCGGCGGAGCCCCTCACCCTCTCCGTGCGCGTCCACCGCACGGGCCTGGCCGTGCTCGGGGGGCGGCTGCGCCGCGTCGCGCTGGTCGACCGCAACCAGGACGCGCGTTTTGACGACCCCCAGCACGACCGGCTCTACGTGGACCTGGACGGCGACGGCGAGATCGAGGTGCGCGGCGGGGCCTCGGAGGAGGTGCGCCTCGGCGAGCCCTTCCGCGTCGGCGAGGAAGGCTGGGTCGCCCGCGTGCCCGCGCCCTCGGGGCGGCGCGTCGACTTCGAGCCGGTCGCGCCCGCGCCCCCGCCCCGTCCGCGCGCCTGGCCCGAGGAGCCGGTGCCGCCCGCGCCCACGCCGCGCACGCCCCCGCCCGAGGACTTCGCCACGCTGCGGGCGCGCTTCGTGGGCGAACGCGGCCGGCCCACCGCCGAACGGCTCGGCACCGTGGCGCGGCTGGGCGACCTGGGCAGCGCCCAGGCGCTCACCTTCCTCCAGGAGGTCGTGGCGACGGAGGAGGACCCCGAGGTGCGGGCGGCGGCGATCCGGGCGACGGGCAACCCCGCCTACCTCGGCGCCGGCGGGGCCTGGCTGCTCGGACTGGCCCGGGGAGCCCGGCGGCAGACGGCGGGCGCGGTCGCCGAGGCGCTGCACCGCATGGGGCACCCCGGCCGGCTCGATGCGCTGCTCGACTACGCGCGCGTCTCCGACCACCACATCGTCGCCGGGACCTTCGCGTGGCTCGCCTGGACGCGGGCGCCCGAGGCGCGCGCCGCGATCCTGGACACCCTGCGCACGCACCCCGCCCCGATCGCCCGCTACCACGCCTACATGGAGGGCGTGCGCCACCTGGAGGGCGGGCCGCCCGTGGACGCGATGCTCTTCGCCGCCTCGGACGCCTACCCGCTGCTGCGGGCCGAGGCGGTGCGCGACCTGTTCCGGATCGGCCACCCGGAGGCGCGCAAGTTGGCGCTCAAGCTCGCCCGCGAGCGACCGGTCAACACCGCGCTCGGCGTCTCGATGGCGCGCGTGCTGGGCGCCCTGGGCGACCCCGAGGCGATCAAGGCCATGCTCGGCTTCGCCGAGGACGGCCCCGTGCCCCCGTCCGTGCGGCGCGAGGTCGTCGAGCAGCTTCGCGCCGTGCGCCACCCCGAGAGCCTCGCGGTGCTCACGCGCGCGCTCGTGGCGCGCAGCCCCACCGCCCGCGCGATCGCCGCGGAGGTGCTCGCCTCGGTCGCCGAGCGCCCCGTCACCGAGGCGCTGCTCAAGCAGGCCAAGCGCGAGCGCGACCCCGAGGTGCTCGCCCTGCTCTACGAGGCCCTGGGCGACCACCGCGACCCGATCGCGGCCGAGTTCCTGCTCAAGGCCGCCGGGCAGCGCAGTCGGGCCGCGGAGCAGGCCAGCGCCAGCCGGGCCCTGGCGCGCCTGGGCTTCGACCTGCCCGCGGTGCGCGCCCACTTCCTCCAACTCCTGGACTCGCCCGACGACACGGCCCGCATCCTCGCGCTGGACGCCGCCGGGGCCTCCGGCGACCCGACCCTGGTCGGCCGCATCCGGCCGAGCCTCGACCACCCGGCCTGGCAGGTCCGCCTGGCCGCGGTCCAGGCGCTCGCCCGGCTGCGCGTTCTGCCGTGCATCCCGCTGCTCATCGAGCGCCTGAAGCAGGAGCCCAGCCCGCGCGTGCGCGAGGCCCTCGCCGACGCGCTGCACTGCACGACCTGCATGCAGCTGTACGACGACGCCGAGATCTGGGAGCGCTGGTGGCGCGAGCACGGGGAGGCCTTCCAGATCCCGACCGACCCGCCCAAGCCCCCGGAGCGCCACGTCGGCGGCAGCCAGGGCGGCTTCTTCGGCATCCCGGTCCGCTCGCAGCACGTCGTGTTCGTGATCGACCGCAGCGGCTCGATGACGGCCCCGGGCGGGCCCCCGCCCGAGGGCGGCGGCCCCCCGCCCTCCCGCCTGGAGGTGGCCGTCGGCGAGGTGCTGCGCGCCGTCGCGCGGCTGCCGGACCAGGCCCGGGTGAACGTGCTCCTCTTCGAAAGCAGCGTGACCGCGTTCGACGACGGCCTGCGCGCGCTGGACCGCGGCACGCGCGAGGACCTCGAACGCTTCCTGACCACCGCGCCGGCGACGGGCGGCACGAACCTCTACGACGCGCTCGAGCGCGCCCTGCTCACGCCGGCCGTGGACACCCTCTTCGTGCTCTCGGACGGCAACCCGGGCAGCGGCCAGTACGTCACCACCGAGGACATCCTGCGCGCGACGCGCCGACTCAACCAGACCCGGCGCGTGGCGATCCACACGGTCTCGATCGGGATCGATAGCGAACTGCTCCGGCGGCTGGCCGCCGAGCACGGCGGCCATCACGCGCGCCGGTGAGGGGCCCGCCGCCCGGGGGCCCGGCGCCGATCGGCCGGGTCGGCGCGCGCCGGCCTAGCGGCGCAGGAACACCTGCGTCCACCACGGCCCGCCCGAGGCCGAGTGCACGCCGACGCCCAGGTGGGTGAAGTTGGCGTTGAGGATGTTGTCCCGGTGCCCGGGGCTCGCCATCCAGCCGCTCATCACCGCGCCCGGGCTGTCCTGGCCGCGGGCGATGTTCTCGCCCCAGGCGGTCCAGCGGATCCCGGCCGCGTTGATGCGGTCGCCGGGCCCGAGGCCGTCGGGGTTGGTGTGCGAGAAGAAGTTGCGCACGTCCATGTCCACGCTGTGGGCGTAGGCGACGTCGGTGGCCGGCTCGTCCCAGACCACGGGCCCCACGCCCGCGTTGGCGCGCTCCGCGTTGACCAGGTCGAGCACCTGCTGCGCGTAGGCCAGTTCCCCCGGGCTCATCGAACCCGAGGCCGGGGGCGGGTCGTCCCCCGTCCCCCCGCCGAATTGGTCCTGGGCGGCGCCGGCGGCGCCGCAACCCGGGAAGAGGAGGGCGGTCCCGAGCAGGAGGACGAGGCCCAGGGGCGCGAACAGGTGGCGCATGGCGGATCTCCAGCCGGGGGGGCTCCCGGGCTCCGCTCCCCCTATCGGCCGGCCGGCGGGTCGACCCGCAAGCCGAACGACAGGGCGCCCTTCACGCGCCCGACCAGCCTACACTGCGGGCCGGATGGCCCCGCCCGCCCCGCCCCGGGCCCCCCAGGAGGCCCCGTCCGGGGCTGCGCTGGCGGGCTACCTCGAACGCCTGGCCGGGGCCGGGGTGCGGCTGGCGGCCGCCCGGCCACTGCTTCGGGGCCCCGACGCCGGACTCGAAGGCGGTGCGCCGGAGGGCGCGGCCAGCGCACCGCCCCCGGGTCCGGAGGAGGTGCGCACGCTGCACCTTCCGGGCCACCCCCCGATCGAGGAGCATCACGCCCCGGGCTGCGCCGCCGACCACGCGACGCGCCTCGTCGCGCAGGCGCTGCTCCAGGCGCCCGCCCCCCCGCCGGGACGCTGCGCCTGGGACCTGGGCTGCGGCACGGGGGTGTTGTGCGCCGTGCTCGGGCGGGCGGGGTAATAACAACAAACTGTGAGGAACATATGAAAGTTGGTTACAAAAAGAAAGAAGAAAAAGTTTATATCCTTTTACGCCGTATGAGAGAG
>JAPKHB010000156.1 GCA_026647295.1 Planctomycetota bacterium
GTAGAGCGGAGGTCCCCTTGAGCCAGGCCCTTAGCGACCTGCAGATCGAGGTGCTGCGCGTGCTCTGGGCGCAGGGCGAGGCGAGCGTGGCGGCGGTGCAGGAGCGGCTGCGCCCGGCGCGCGACCTGGCCGCCACGACCGTGGCGACGCTGCTCTCGCGCCTCGTGCGCCGCGGCGTGGTCGCCCGGCGCCGCGGCGCGGGCCGCACGTACCTCTACCGCGCCAAGGTGAGCGAGGAGGAGGTCCGCCGCTCGATGGTGGCGGCCCTCACCGAACGCCTCTTCGCGGGGGACCCGGCCGCGCTGGTGAGCCACCTGGTGGAGGAGCAGGCCCTGGACGCCGCCACGCGCCGGCGCCTGCGCGCCCTGCTCGAGCGCACGCGCCGCCAAGGGGAGCGCGCGCCGTGAGCCTCGACCTGCCCGATCCGATCAGCGCCTGGGTGGCCACCTGGTGGCTGCACGCCTTGGCGCTCGGCCTGCTGGCCCGCCTCCTGCTCGCGGGGCGCAGGGGACTTCCGCCGTGGGGCGAGGAGTGCCTGGTGGTGCTGCTCATGCTCCTGCCCCTCGGAACGGCGACGCTTGCGACGAGCCGGGCGCCCGCCGCGCCCGCGGCCGCCCTCGAGGCCGGGTTGCCCCCGCCGATCTCGATCGCGCCGGCCGAGGCGGAGTTGTCGGGGCCCCTCGACTTGCTCGCGGCCCCGGATCCCGGGCTCGTCTTCGCGCCGCCAGGACTCCGCGGCGCCACGGTGGCGGCGCCGGCCGCCGAAGGCTCCATCCCGCTGCGCCTCCCGCCGCCCCTGGCCTGGATCCTGCTCGCCCTGCCGGCGCTCGGCCTGCTCTGGGCGGGGCTTGGCGCCGTGGCCGACCTGCGCGCGGGTCGGGCACTGGCGGCGCTGCCCACGCGCACGGCCGGCGCGCTCCTTGCGGCCGACCTCCGCCGCCTGCTACGGGTCGTGGGGCGGCGCACGCCCCGCCTGCATCTGCGGCGCTCCGACGCGGTCCAGGTGCCGCTGGCGTTCGGGGTGCTCCGACCCCGGATCCTGGTGCCGGAGCGGGTGGCCGCCCTTTGCACCGGGCAGCGCCGCGCGCTCCTGGCCCATGAACTGGCGCACGTGGTGCGCCGCGACGCCCTGCGCTGGGCGCTGCTGCGCGGCGCGCGGCGGCTCCTCTTCCCCGCGCCCTGGCTCGGGTGGGTGCTAGGGCGCTGGCGGGCCGCCGCCGAACGCGCGGCCGACGACCTCGCCGCCCGCTGGACGGGCGACCGCCACGCCCTGGCCGCCTGCCTCGTGGAGGTCTCGGGGTGGGTCGGCGCCGCGCCGCGGGCCGCGCCGCTGCTCGCGATGGCGGACCGGCCGCCCCACCTGGAACAGCGCGTCCTGCGCCTGGTCGAGCCGCGCCGCGCCCCGCCGCCCCGCGTCTGGCTCGCCGTCCTGCTCCTCGGGGTGGGCGCCGCCCTGCTCCCGGGCGCGCTGCGGGCGCAGGCGGCGGCGCCAGGCCCCGGCCTTGGGCCGGCGGAACCGGCCGCGCCGGCGCCGGCTCCCGACCCCCTCCAGGCCGAGTGGGCGGCGCTGGAGGCGGAACTCGACGAAGTGCGCGCGCTGGGCGAACGCGCCCCGCCGATCCCGGGGCTCGCCGCCGCCCTTGCGCGGCTGGCCGAGCACCGATCCCACCTGCGCCGCGCGCTGGGCACCCGCGCGCCGGCCCCCAATTCAACCGACCAAGCGCCGCCCCTGGCGGCCAAGGAGGCCCGATGAACCCGCTTCGCATCCTGTTGTTCGCCTCGACCTTCTGCCTGCTCCCCCTGGGCCCGGCCCACGCGGGGGACGAACCGCCCCCCGGGCCCGAGCAGCCTGCCGAAACGCCCGCGCAGGGGGTCGTCGTCCAGGCCCTGGACGCCCGCGACCTGATCGGGCACCTGCCCGGCTTCCTCGACCACGCCCGCGCCAAGGCCAAGGCGCTGGGCCTGACCCGTCTCGAGTCCCGCGACGGCCTGTTGGTGGTGAGCGGGAGCCCCGACGCGCTGGGGCGCCTGTCCCGGTGGCTGGCCGAGCAGCGCGCGCAGATGCAGGACGCAAAGCACGCGATCGAGAAGGGAAGGGAGGCCATCCAGCGCGCCCAGGAGGCCCTCGCCCGCGCCGAGGAGGAGGCCCGGGCCCGCGCCGAGGCGGCCCGGGCGCACGCGGCGGCCGAGGAGGTCGCGGCGGTCGAAGAGGGCGCCGCCGGCCCCGACGCCGAGCAGGCCCGCGAGGCCCTCGAGAAGGGCGAATTGGCCCTCGAAAACGCCCGCAAGCAACTCGACCGGCTGCGCCACGCCCTGGCCGAGGCGAAGGCGGGCGGCCGGAGCCTGGAGGAGGTCGGGCACTTGCAGGCACGCCTCGCGGAGGTCGAGCGCCGGCATGCCCACCTCGTCGAGCAGCAGTCCGGCCACCACCACCGGCTCGCCGACCTGGCCCGCCGTTGGCTGGTGATCCGCAAGGACGAGTTGCCCTTGATCACCCTGGACTCGGGCGCCAGCTGGCGGGTGGGGAGTCCCGGTGAGTGGGCGCGCCTCGCCGTCGGCGCCGGGGTCGACCCCGAGACGCAACAACTCCAGCAGCGCCGGGAACTGCTGCGCAAGCTCCACGCCCTGCTGCTGCAGTTGGGCGACGCGGAGCAGGCCGAGCGCACCCAGCGCCAGATCCACGAGGTGGAGCAGGCGCTCAAGGCGCGCGAGGAGCGCCGGGCCGCGGAGCAGAAGGCCGCGCAGGCCAAGGCGGCCGAGGTCAGGCAGACCTGGCTGGCCAGGTTCCAGAAGCCGGCGCCCGGCACCAGCGACGCGGCCATCCTGGAGGAGGTCCGGGCGCTACGGCGCGAGGTGAAGGAGCTCAAGGAGCTCCTCCTCAAGCACCTGGACCGCTAGGCGATGTCGCCCGGGGGCGCGGACGTCCGCGCCCCATGGGACGGCGCCGGCCCGGGGCCCCCGGGCAACTCGACCACGAAGCGCGCGCCCGCGCCGGGTCGGCTCTCGGCGCGGATGCTCCCGCCCTGCGCCTCGACGGCCAGGCGGCAGAATACGAGGCCCAGGCCCGTGTCGTGGCGGGTCGTGCGTTGCTGCCCGGCCACCCGGCCGTACTTGGTGAAGAGCCGCGGGAGTTCCTCGGGCGCGATGCCCTCGCCCGTGTCCTCGACCACCAGTTCGCCGCCGCCCTGCGCCCGCGGCCCGGCGGCCAGGCGCACGCGCCCGCCGGGCGGGGTGTGCTTGAGCGCGTTGCTCATCAGGTTCTCGACGATGCGGGTGAGCACCGCAGGGTCGGCCCGTACCGTGACGGCCTCCGCCGGCGCGTGCACCTTCACCTCCACGCCGCCCCGCTCCGCCCGCGCCCGGTATTGGGCCGCGGTGGCCCGCGCCACCCCCGCCAGGTCGCAGGGGGCGACCTCGAGCGGCAGCCGCCCGTCTTCGAGCCGGACCACGTCGACGAGCGTGTTGACCAGTTCCATGAGCCGCCGCGCTGCGCGCGCCGCCTGGTCGAGCGAGGTGCGCACGCCGGGGTCCAGCCCGGGCCCGCTCGCCGCCAGGTCCAAGTTGCCCTGGATGGCGGTGAGGGGGTTGCGCAGGTCGTGCACGATGGTGAGCGCGAGTTGGTCCTTGCTCTCCTGCAGGGCCCGCAGGGCGGCGGCGTGCTGGCGCGCGGCCCCAAAGGCCCTAAGGCCCAGGAGGAAGAGGACCAGGAGGAGGACGCCCGCGAGGCCCACGAGCCCCAAGGCGAGTACCCCGACGGGGTGTTCGACCGCGGCGAGCGGGAGCCGGGCGAGCACGCTCCATCCGTGCCGGTAGGTTTGTTAATGAGCATCATGGGGAGGTTCCAGCCGGGGCGGCTCCGCCCCGTCGAGCAGGGCCCCCGGCGTGATGGCCCGGCCGGTCGCGTCCACCATGGCCAGCGATCCCTGCGGCCCGGGGCGGGCGGCCGAAACCCACTCGGCCAGCATCTCGACGGGCACCTGGGCCACGAGGTAGGCCCGCACCTCGCCCGCGGGCGCGCGGATGGGGGTGGCGATCGCGACCAGCAGGATGGGTGGTCGCGCCGCCCGGCGGTATACCTCCGAGACGTAGGCGCGGCCCGTCTGCCTCACGCCGCGGAACCAGTCCCGGTGCGCAAAGCTCACCCCCAGCACGGCAGGGTCGCTGGGCCAGTCGCTCCACTCCACCCCCTCGGGGTCGGTCACGAAGGCGCGCCGGATGCGTGCGTTGCCCTCCACGAATTGCGCGAGTTGCGCGCGCATCGCATCCTCGTCGCGGGCGGCGGCCGCGTCGACGACGAGCCGCCGGCCGGCGTAGGCGTCCACGTAGGCGCAGGCGCCGTCCAGGAAGGTCGTGACGGCGACGGCGCCAAGTTCGGCCATCGACCGGCAGCGCTCGAGGGCCTGCTCGCGCACGAGCCCGCCGCCCACCTGGTGGGCCAGCGCCACCATGGCGCCGATCGGCACGAGCAGCACGGCGGCCAGGGTGAGGGCCAGGCGCGAACGGCTGCGCAGGAACCACGGCTGGCGCACCGCATCGGCGGGTGGCAAAGGGCGCCCCTCCTCCGGGGGCCTTCGGCCTGCCTGGGGCTCACTCCTCACGCCCCGAGTAGACCCCCCCGCCGCCGGCCGGTCAAGCCACCCGGGTCCGCCGCCCCGGCCGCCCGGGTCCGATTCCTGCCGGCCAAGCACCGGAGGGAAGGGCGCCCGGACCCCGCCCGGGCGCGCGGGCTGAACCCCCCGGGCCGCCCCGTACGGGCCTCCACGGCCTCGGCGTGGCCCTCAACGCTCGTCGGCGCTGGGGCCGTACAGGGCCGGGAGCGCGACGTCGCACATCCGCAGGTACACCGTGAGTTGACCCCGATGGTGGATCCCGTGGTCGAGCACCGCCGAGCGCAGAACCTGCCGGCGGGGCAGCGCGAAGAGTACGTGCCCCCCGTGCCGCAGCGTCCACGTCTGGGCCAGATGGTCGTCGCTGGTGCCTGCGAGCGCGCGGCGCGCCCGCTCGACGCTCGCGTCCAGGTGGCGGAGCGTGGCCGGCGCGGACTCAAAGCGCGGCGGCGGGAACGCCGGACCGCCCGGGGGCGCCAGGTCCAGTTCGTCCCGCTCCACCGCCAGCGCCGCCCAGAGGGGGATGTTGGCGCAGTGCAACGCCAGTTCCCCGAGCGTCCAGGAGCGCGGGTGCGGCCGAAACTCCACCGCGGCGTCGGGCACCCGTTCCAGCACCCGGCGCGTAAGGGACGTTTCGTGATCGAAGGCGGCGCGGGTCTCGGCGACGGTCAGGGTCATGGCGCGGGGCTCCGACCGGCCACTGTACGCGCCCCGGGCCCCCCACGCCGGCCCCCTGCAAGGTGGGAGTGGCCGGAAGCCAGGCTGCCCGGGGCGCACCCCCGCCGAAGGCCACCTCCGGGCCACGCGGGGCCGGATCAAGGACGCGCCGCCTGGCCCGATGGCGAACTAGCGCGGGGACACCGGAGAGACCCGGCGTCCGTGATCCGGGTGCCGCGGGGGCGCGGCCAGACAGAGCAGGGCCAGGCAGGTTGGGACGAAACTACCCGTTTCGGGGCCCGCGCCGCCCGCGAGCATCCAGGACCCATCGGCGCGCTGCTGATCCAGGAGGGTCCGAATGGCGGCTTCGAACCACCCGCTCTCCAGGGCGGGGGCGGAGGCCGGAGGTTCCCGAAGGGCCCAGCACTGCTCCGCGCCACGACACTCTGCACCTTTCGTTGGAGTTCTCGTCGCCATGGCTGGCCCAGAGGGTAGCGGACGGGCACCCGGAGCGCCACCCCCCTACCGCCGCCCCGCCTCCACCCCCGGGGCGACTGCCCGCCCGGGGCGCTCCGACCAGGGCCGCCCGCCCCAGGGGCGGTCCGCCAGGCCGCCGCCGCCCCCCCCACCGCCGCCGCCTGACGAGAACTCGTCAAAGACGTGCCGTTCGGTCTGAAAGGGAACACTGCTTCGAGGGGCGATCAACGCCGAAAGACAACACCAACCGTCCAGAGCGCAGCACCGAAGAAGAGTACCAGTGCCGCGACATCCATCAGTCCGCCCTCACCCGTTCCGTCGACCAGCCACAGGATGCCTCCCACGCTGCCCCCAATGGCCATGATCACTGCCCCCGCCCGCTCCACACTGGCCGAGCGTCGATTCATTGTGGGGCTCCAGGGCCCGTCCCTGCGTCCCGCCTCGAACCCGTCTCATCCACCGTGGGCGGCAGACGCCGCCGTGACGAACCTACACGGTGCATGGCTAGCGCTTGAGGACGAAGCGGATCCTCTCCACGGCCCCCGCTCCCACAAGCACACGATCCAAGGACTGCGGATGGTACCCTGGCACGCTTACCTTCACGGAATACTCTCCAGGTGTGAGTCGATCGATGCGGACTGGCTCGCCGGTCGCGAACTCCTCGAGACTCGCAGTGTCCTCTCCATCCCCTGACATCAGTTTATAGTCCACGGACACCACCCGTTGGCTCAACAGAGCTCCATCGGCACACACCAACTCGAGGGCAATGGCTCCCGCAAGCCGCAGATTCACATCCAGCTTCACGGGAGTACCGGCGCGCAAGTCAATCGGGGCAAGGCGCTCGTCCAAGTACTCCGAAGATAGTAAGACGAGGGCCATCCTCCCGGCCGGGGCCCGAAAGCGAACGACCCCTGTGTCCGGGGGCACCTCGGCAAGACCAGTCGAGAGCGCCCCACAATCGTGGCTGACCTTCCAGTGGGCCGTAACCCCTTCTCGCAGGCCACCGTCGCCCGCCCCTCGGGCCTCGAGTGTGATATCCACACCGTCCGCTAACTGGATCGGCAGTTCAACAGCCTCCCCGCTCGCCAGGTGGAGGCGCCTGACCCAATCCAACTCAAGCAAAGACAGGCGAACATCGTATGCGCCAGGAGGAATGCGAATCGGATCGCTAATCAATTCCTCTCCTCCGACCGACGGGCGCACTCGAAAGGTGAGGGTCTCCTTGAAGCGTTCGGTCTGCCAGTCCGCCCCTGAGACCTGCACGACAATCTTGCCCCAATTCCAAGCCGATGCCCTGGTCACCCGCACGCTCAGCGTGGCCCGCGCCACTGCTTCAGGCCGGATGCGCAATTCTACCTCCGCCATCTGGCCAACGGTGACTTCGACCAACGCCTCTGCAAGAAGCCGCGCGTCAAAGTCGTGCTTCCAGTACCCAGCGCCGCGTAGGACTACCACCCTGTACCTTCCCGGGCGAACCCCAGGGAGCACTGACACTCCCGTGGGCTGAGGAGCCGGTAGCTCCAGGGCGCGCGACTCCTCGAGCGCAAGAAGGGTCAGATTGCGGTCCTCTGCCCAGCCAATAGTCCGCACCTGGAGCCCACCGCTCGGGCTCAGGAGCTGTGCGTCCACGACGCCCCGGTGGGACATCGGCACTACGACCGACCGCCAAATGTACCCCTCAGCGATCAGCCACCAGTGCTCATGCCAGTCTGGCAAGGGAATCAATCCGTCGGCCCCCCCAACGATTGGTTCTGAGTCCAGCGTGCGCCGGTCGGGGTAGTTGTCGGTGGCGTGCGCGGCATCGTTAGCTGCCGGATCCGCCCTGCGATAGGCTCGCACAGACGGCACAGCCTTCCCCGTTCGCGCATCTACTGCGCGGATCGAGCGTCGATCCCAATTGGGGCCGGACTGCCCCCCCCTGAGCAAGACCCGGTTGTCCGTTGGAACTGGAGGCACAGGCGAAGTCGCGATCCGCAGGGGGCGTCGGGCGTCACCGTCGAAGGCGCAGCGACGCACTAGGGATCTCTCACGAGGCGCGCCTTTGCGGCGTAGATCCGGTGGCGTTGAGTCGACAGCGTGCACCTGGGCCGATGCAGAGCCCGAAGCGATGGCCTGCAGTAGCAGCAGCACGAGGCCAGCACCACCCACAGCGCGGCACATCCAGGTAGGGACTTCCCTAGGTGCCACGCTTGCAGGTCCCGCGTGTGACGTGAACGGCCTTCGGCGTGATCGTCATCACACCGGCGCTCTCCTGGCAATGGTGCGTAATGCGCACCTTCAGCCCAAAGCAGTTACAACCGGTGCCGTGTTGATTGCACAGCCGGTTGCCGATCCCGCGCGCGGTGTCGAGCGTCCGCCCCGGACACCCTCCCCGCGCGCGGCAGCGTGCTCGGCTTCGACTTCGGCCCGGCGCGCATCGGCGTCGCGGGTACCGTTGGCTCCCTGGACCGCGAGCTCTCGCGCCCGGACGATGGCATCGCTCGCGCTGGCGAGGGCGCTCTCGGCGCCCTGGAGGCGCGCGGCGCCCCGGTCGACGTTCCGGAGGAACTGCTCGTTCGCAGCCCGTTCGGCGCGGAGCGCCGCGGCGCGGGCCGCGCCCGCGGTCATGAGAAGCGTCGAGAAGAGCGGCGCGGAGCCGCCAGGGATGTAGAGGCCGGCGCGCCGGATCGGGCGGAGAATCCGGCCCCACTTGACGCCGCCGCCGGCGTTCCTAATTGAGGACCGGGCGATGAACTCCTTGTGGTAGCGAAGGATGCGGGTCCAGGCG